>CAYRCA010000487.1:0-3918 GCA_964422565.1 uncultured Acidobacteriota bacterium
ACGCTTCACAACGTTCGCAGCGGATGGGTAAAGGAACAGCACGTGCGCCTCGAAGGCGACAAGATCGTCGAGTTTCAGGTGAACCTGGCCATCACCTTTGTGTTGGACGACTAGGATCGCCAACCTTCGCGGGAGGGGTGCCCCGCCTGACGGTGGAGCGGGCGGCATGACGGACAGCGGGATCCCCTAGTGACGACCGCCACTCATTGAATGCCCAGGGAACCCGCGACCGGCGGCTCAGCTCAACGGGATTGTATCCGCAATGCTCCTCCCGGACCCGAAGCCGAGAAAAGCCGTGTCTTCCCACCGCACTCCGGATACAATCCTTTTCGTTATACCGCCTCATAAACGTACTTCAGAAGGTGAGATCATGAAGAAGGAACAACCCAAGGAGAACGACCATGATGCAACGCATAACACGCCGGCAATGGCTCGGCGGCGTAGCCGCGGGAGCATCGGTTAGTATCGTCCCACGTCACGTGCTCGGCGGAGCGAACCAAACGGCCCCAAGCGATAAGCTCGCGCTGGCGGGAATCGGCGTCGGCGGCGTCGGGTTCCCGCAGCTTCGCGCGTGCGAGGAGGCCGGCTTTCAAATCGTCGCGCTGTGCGACGTGGACGACGTGTACGCGAAGGAAGCCTACGACCACTGGCCCCAAGCCAAGCGGTTCCGCGACTACCGCGAGATGTTTGAGGCGATGGACCCGCAGATCGACGCCGTCTATTGTGGAACGCCGGACCATACGCATGCCGTCATCGTGCTGCCGGCGCTCCGCGGGAAAAAGCACGTGTGCTGCGTGAAACCGATCGCGCGCACCATCCACGAATGCCGCAAGGTGGTCGAAGCGGCGGGCGAAGCCGGGGTGGCCACCCAGGACACTTCCTCACCCAATACGAGCGAAGCCGCGTGCCGCACCTGCGAGTTGATCTGGGCGGAGGCGATCGGCCCCGTCCGCGAACTCCACATGTGGAGCGACCGCCCCTGGTGGCCGCAGGGGATGGCGCGTCCGGCGGGCGAAAACGCCGTGCCCGCGACGCTGGACTGGGACCTTTGGATCGGGCCGGCGGCGATGCGGCCGTTCAAGGCGGAGTGGCCGGACGGACACCTGGCGCTGGAACAGGTCGAGCGCTGCCTCTACAAAGCGGTCTACCACCCGTGGAATTTTCGCGGCTGGTGGGATTTCGGGACCGGGTCCCTGGGCGACATGGGCTGCCACCATGCCAACACCCCGTACCGCGCGTTGAAGCTGACGCATCCGGTGAGCGTATCCGCCGCGTCGTCGAAAGTGATGGCGGAGACGGCCCCGCTGGCGTCGATGGTCACCTACGAGTTCCCGGCACGCGAAGATATGCCGCCGATCCGCGTGGTCTGGTACGACGGTGGGCTGAAGCCGCTGAGCCCGAAACCCGGCTTCCCGCTGCCCGGCAGCGGCGAAATGTATGTCGGCGACGACGGGTTCATGCTTGGCCCGGAGGTCTATCCCGAGGACCGAGCCAAGAAGTTCGCCGACGTACCCCGGACATTGCCGCGCCGTGCGGGAATCTGGGGAGAATGGCTCGAGGCATGCCGGGGCGGTGAGCCTGCAGGGACCCATTTCCCCACGGCCGGGTTCCTGACCGAGTTCGTATTGCTCGGCAACATTGCCATTCGCACGGGGAAGCACCTTCAGTGGGACGGCCCCGCCGGGCGATTCACCAACGACGAGTCCGCCAACGCGCTCCTGCACGACGAGTATCGAGAAGGCTGGTCTTTGGAGGAGTGACGAGAAAGGTGGAACATATTTGAACCGACACGAGACACTTGCGTGGGGATAGGGCGATAATCTGTGCGGAGACTTTCCCGGGTATCGCCATCGCCTCCTCGTTGGAAAGGTAATACACCATGAGGAAGAACAATCGAAATCCAATGCGGCTTCCGGCATCCTGGGGGGCCTGTATCGTGGGTCTTTGTTGCCTCGGAAGTGCCGGTGCCGAAATGGCGCGGGCGGCCGGGTCAGCCGCGTCGGGCGAGGTCTTGTTCGAGGATCGATTTGAAGGCCAATTGGCCGAAGGCTGGACTTGGCTGCGGGAGAACCCGGACGGCTGGCGACTCCGCGACGGAGCCCTGGAAATCCGCATCGAGCCGGGCCGCGCGGATACCGTGAGGAATGCGCTCGTGCGCCCGGCCCCCGACCGCGGCGAGGGCAAGTACGCCTTCGAGGTAACCGTAACTATGGTCCATCTGACGGAGCAATACGAACAGGCGGGCATCACCTGGTATACCGACGGCAAGCCCGTCTTCAAGATCGTCAAGGAATTGGTCGACGGCGAGTTGTGCATCATTCCCGGACGGCCGTCCATGAACGCCGAAACGGTCCAGTTGCGGTTGGTCGTCGACGGGGAGCAGTGGACCGCGCAGTACCGGCCCGACGCGAAGGGCGACTTCCTCACGGCGGCGGAAGGCAAGCTGCCTCCGCCGGGCGATGACCAAGTGAGCCTCCAAGGTTATCACGGCCCGCCCGACGTCGAGCGCTGGGTTCGTTTCGAGAACTTCCGCATCCTGCGCCTCGAACGGTAGCCTCAGGAGGAGATCTTCCATGACCGACAAGCAATTCAACGTGGCCATCATCGGGCTCGGTTTCGGGGCGGAGTTCATCCCCATCTACCAGGCCCATCCGAACGCCGGCATATACGCCGTATGCCGCCGGAACGAGGCCGAACTCAACAAGATCGGCGACGCCTTCCGGGTCGACCGGCGCTACACCGACTACAGCGACGTGCTGGCCGATCCCAACGTCGACTACGTGCACATCAACTCGCCCATTGGCGACCATGCCTGGATGTCGATCGCCGCCTTGAAGGCCGGCAAACACGTCATGTGTACGGTCCCTATGGCCACGACCATCGAGGAGTGCGAGCAGATCGTCGACCTGGTTCGGTCCACCGGCCTGAAATACATGATGGCCGAAACCGTCGTTTACAGCCGCGAGTTCCTGTTCATCAAGCGGATGTACGAGGAGGGCGAACTGGGCAATATCCAGTACACCCAGGCATCCCATCCGCAGGATATGGAGGGCTGGCCCGAATACTGGGAGCGGATGATCCCCATGCACTACGCCACCCACGTGGTGTCGCCCGTGCTCGGATTGGTGAACGGGTTCGCCGAGTATGTTTCCTGCTTCGGTTCGGGCACGATCGACGAGCGGCTGGCTCGGAAGTCGGGCAATCCCTATGCCGTGGAGTCATGCCACATCAAGATCAAGGACTCCGATATTGCCGCCCACGTCTGGCGGTTCCTGTTCGACACGGCGCGGCAGTACCGGGAATCGTTCGACGTATACGGTACGAAGAAGAGCTTCGAGTGGGCTTTGGTGGAGGGCGAGGAGCACGTCATCCACACGGCGAAGAAGCCGGAACCGGAGATTCCCGAGCGGGTTAGCGTTCCCGACTTCGCGCACCTGCTGCCCGAGGAGATCCGCCCGTTCACCAGTACGATCCAAGACGAGGCGCACCTATCGTTCATTCAAGGGGCGGGACACGGGGGCTCGCATCCCCATTTGGTGAACGAGTTTCTCCGCGCGCTGCTGGAGGATCGCGATCCCTGGCCGAACGCAACGCAGTCGGCCAACTGGACCTGTACGGGCATCTGCGCGCACCAGTCGGCCATGAGGGGCGGCGAGATAGTCCGCCTGCCGGCGTTTACGCTGGGGTAGCTGTTTTTCGGAGCCTGAAAGAGGGCCAGGTGGAGCAATCCTGGGGCTGTTGCCGTTCGTTGCGCCCGGAAGTTCGTGAATGTGCGCCGCGGGCGCCGCGATGTTCGGCTTGCCCGGTGGCGGTATTCCGGCGGGCGCCTGGTTTAAGCATCGAGGCCGAGGTGCCCGCCCGGCGGGCGCGGTCGGGCGCCGAAAAGGTGTCCACAACCAGCGCGGCGGTCGGCCCGCG
>CAYRCA010000488.1:0-3916 GCA_964422565.1 uncultured Acidobacteriota bacterium
TCCCGGTAGTGCCGCAGCGTGTAGATCGCCGTGGGGGTTCCGTCCAAGGACCACACGGCGACGGAGAGTTGTCCGGTCAGGAGCGCCAGGAAAACCGCGTTCATCAAAGCGAAAAAGATGGTCAGGTTCACGCCGACCAGGAGCATGGTGAGGACCGAGCCCAGCGCCAGGGGCGCGAAGAAGTAGAAATGGACGGGATCCTGAAGTTCCGGGACCCGAAGACTAAAGGCGATGGTCTCAGCCAGTCCCATGAACATCCGGCTGACCAGCAGGCTGCCCACCAGGACCAGCACCAGCAGAGCAAAATCGTTGCGGCTCTTGCTCTTGAAGAGGTCCAGCCGGAAATAGGACCAGAGCACGAAATACATGAACAGGACGACGATGAGAACACCCAGGACCCGATCGAGCCAGCGATCGGTGAGCTGCAACTCCCCCAGGGCGGACAACTGACTCAGGCTGTGCTCGCTGATCTCGTCTCCGGGGCGCACGATCGTTCTTCCCTGCTTGATCTGGATCAAGACCGGGTCCACCTGCGCCAGGGCGCGCTGTTCGAGCCGGCGGGTCGCCTCCTCGTCGAAGTAGGTGTTGGGGACAACCCATTGCTCCAGAAAGTCGATCAGCTCCCTCTTCTCCTCCGACGTCAGGGAGATCAGTTCGTACTCCTGCTGCTGGCGGAGAATGTCCCGAGCCTGACCGAGGTCGCGAATCGCGAGCCAGTCGCTCAATTCCTCGATCTCCCCGGTGACGGCGTTGTTCAGGGCGACACCCCGGTCCCGGAACCTCAGAAGAGTCGCCCGATTCAGCACCACCCCGGGGGCCTTCATGGACTGGGTCAGCAACTGCACGAGCTGGTCCTCGAGGTCCTCGGCGAAGTTGTGGTTGAGGCAGACGCTGAGAACCTTGCCGTGACTCAGTCGGGGCAGCATGTCCTCGATACGGGATTTCAGCTCCGAAAGGGCCTGCGCCGGCAGGCTGCGCTCCTCGGGGATGGCCAGCCGCTTCTTCTCGTCGGCAATCAGTTGACGGGCATCGGCGAAAGACATGCGGATCTCGGAAGCCACGCGATGGGTGATCCGGAAGTCGAAAGTGAAGACCACCGGCACGTCTCGCAGGGCCGCCTCCCGCTTCTCCTGGGTCGCCTGCTCGTCGATCACGGTGAAGTCACGAGGTGCCTCAACCGTCCGGTCGGCGATGTCGCCGACCGAGAAGTCGGGGATGTGCTGGAACTCGTACTCGATCAGCAGGGCGGTGGTCAGAAGAGCGATTCCCAGCCCGATGAAGACGTGCTTGAGGGTCATGCCTGTGGGCAGCCCGCTCTTCAACCGGCCGAGCTCGACGAAACGGCGGGCCAGATCGATTCTCCGCAGCGACTTACCCTTCGATCTCTCCGCCATGGGTTTTCGTGGTTGTTTTGAGGACAAGGGCCTCCCTCACCAGTCCATATTGTCGCTGGAATCAGGCGCGGAGAAAAGGGAACGATGCCAAACGCGAATCTCGCACCATCTTAAGACCCCGGAGTATAGCATATCCCTGATCCCGGGTAGCGATCGGCAATCCCGTTCTCACGGCGAGATCCAGGTACGAAGCGGCGTAGGTCGTGAGCCCCGGATTTTCGGCCAACCCGGCTTGATCGACGGGTCCAGGGGCGGGCGACGTTTGCCTTCATGCACGACCGGAAATCTCGAGGACGTCTTTGCCTTCGACCGCAACCTCGCCCCCCGGGGGGGGCGCCTCGCCGAGCTTGCGGGTTTGGGGCCTCCCGTGTCCGAGTCTCCCCGTGCCGACCGAGGAGGCGCGAAAATCACTGGACAGCGGCGGTCCCGCCCGGCATCATGAATCGCCATGAAGGCGGAGTTGCTGTCCGCTGAAGAAGCGGCGTCCCTCGTGCCCGACAATGCGACCCTGTGCCTGGGCGGCGGCGGCGCCGGCCACGCGGTTCCCGACCGGTTGTTCAGAGCCCTCGGGGCTCGCTTCGCCGAGCGGGGACGGCCGCGCGGTCTGACCCTGATCCACCCGTGCGGAATCGGAAACGCCGCCGACCGCGGGCTCTCGCATCTCGCTCACGAAGGGCTTGTCCGAAGAGTCGTCGGCGGTTTCTGGGGGAACTCGCCGGCCATGGTCGCCCTGGCTCGCCGGGAGGGGATCGAAGGCTACAACTTTCCCCAAGGGGTCCTCAGCCACCTCATGCGCGCCTGTGCGGCGGGGGCTCCGGGCTTGTTGACCAAGACCGGACTGCATACCTTTGTCGATCCGCGCCTCGAGGGCGGTAAGGTCAACGCCGCGGCGCGAGAGGACCTGGTGGAGCTCGTCGAGTTCCGAGGGGAGGAGTATCTTTTCTACAGGGCCCCCCGGATCGATTTCGCCTTCATTCGGGGAACTTCGGTCGACCGGGAAGGCAACCTGTCGATGGAGGAGGAGGTGGCCACTTTCGCCATGCTCTCCATCGCGCAGGCGGCCCGGCGAAACGGCGGCAAGGTGATCGCCCAGGCGAAGCGTCGCCTCGACGGCCACACCGCTCCGGTCCACGTCAAGGTTCCGGGGGTCCTGATCGACGGCGTCGTCCTCGATCCGGAGCAGGAGATGACCTTCCTCACCCCGTGGGAACCGGCTCTGATCAGCCGCACAGCCCCCTACGAGGCCGAGGAGTCGGTGTTGGACGGCATCGCCCGCGTGATCGCCCGGCGGGCGGCCCTGGAGCTCTTCGACGGGGCCTTCGTCAACCTCGGGTTCGGGATGCCCGACGGGGTGCCGATCGTCGCTCGAGCCGAGGGAGTTCTCGACCGGGTCGTCTTCCTCATCGAACAGGGGGCCGTGGGCGGGATTCCCACGACCGGTCTCAACTTCGGGGCCATGTTTAACCCGCAGGCCATCCTCGACGACGGCTACCAGTTCGATTTTTTCCATGGGGGAAACCTGGACCTTGCGTTTCTCGGTTTCGCCCAGATCGATCGGCGGGGTAACGTCAACTCGAGCCGATTCGGGTCTCAGCTGACCGGATGCGGAGGTTTTGTCGACATCTCTCAGCACGCCCGAAAAGTGGTCTTCTGCGGCTCCTTCGCGGCCAAGTCGAACTGTGTCGTCGAGGGCGGCCGGCTGCGGATTGTCGACGGAGGTCGAATCCGGAAGTTCCTGGAGTCCGTCGAGCAGGTGAGCTTCAGCGGTCCCTATGCCCAGGAAAAGGGACAGAGCGTTCTGGTCGTCACGGAGCGTTGCGTCTTCGAGGGAACGCCGGCCGGATTGAGGCTGGCGGAGGTGGCGCCGGGGGTCGATCTCCGTCGCGATGTGCTCGGGATGATGGATTTCGAGCCGATCATCCCCTCCGAGCCGCGTTTGATGGACGCCCGACTGTTTGGCAACGGCTCCCTGGAGTTGAGGCGTCGGATGGGCCCGAGAGGGGGAAGTGATGGAATCCGTGCGCTATGAGGTTTCCCGGGGGACTCTAACCCTCACCCTGAACCGCCCGGAGAAGCTGAACTGTATCAACTGGGAGATGATGGGCCGTCTGGAGTTGTCTCTCGATCGGGCGGCGCGCGAAGCCGAGGCTCGGGTTCTCGTCCTGAGAGGCGCCGGCGGGCGGTCCTTCTCGACGGGGGGCGACCTTGGGGAGTTTCGGGCGCTGTCCCGGGAGGAGGCCGCCAGGTGGATCCGGACCGGCAACGCCCTTTTCGATCGGATCGAGTCGCTGGCGATCCCCACACTGGCGGTAATCGAGGGGTACGCTTACGGCGGCGGGCTCGAACTGGCCCTGTGCTGCGACCTGCGGCTGGCCGCCCCGGAGGCTGTCTTCGGCAGTCCCGAACTCCACCATGGATGGATTCCCGGTTGGGGCGGACTGACGCGGCTTCGGCGCGCCGTGGGTGAGGGCAGGGCGAGGGAGATGATCTACCTGGGGGAATCGTTGGGGGCGGAGGAGGCG
>CAYRCA010000489.1:0-3892 GCA_964422565.1 uncultured Acidobacteriota bacterium
AGCCCGCGCGGCGTCCCGCCTCGATATCGAGGAGGCGGTCGCCGATCATGACGCCCCGGGTCAGATCCAGACCGAGGTCGCGGGCCGCTCGTCGCAGAAGGCCCGGCGCCGGTTTTCGGCAGGGGCAGTCGACCGCGTAGGCCGGAATCACCGCGTCCAAATGATGGGGGCAGTAGTAGATGGCGTCCAGCCGGGCGCCGCCGCGCTCGAGCTCGGAGCAAAGAACCGCGTGGATGGCGTCCAACTCCGCCTCCGTCACCAGCCCTCGGGCCACGGCGGACTGGTTGGTGATTACCACTGCGGGAATGCCGCGCCGATTGGCCAGGCGAACCGCCCGGCGGGCCCCCGGCAGCACGCGGATGTCCTCGGGTCTGGACAGGTAGTGCGCCTCCTCGATGAGCGTGCCGTCCCGATCGAGGAACAACGCCGGCCGAAGATCCGTCGTCATGACGGCAGCCGCTCCCTGGCGGCCTCGTAGACCTCGTCCACCGAAATCCGGGTGAAGCAGCGCAGGTCGATGGGACACTTGCGGCGCAGGCAGGGACTGCACTCCACATGCTTGTGAATGACCGTCGCCCGATCGCTGAAGGGTCCCGTGGCGACCTCGTCGGTGGAGCCGAACAGGGCGATCTGAGGCACTCCCAAGGCCGCCGCCAGATGCATGGGGCCGGAGTCGTTGGTCACGAACAGGTTGCAGCGGGAGATCAGGGCAACCAGCAGAGCAAGGTCGGTCCTACCCGCCAGAACCACCGGTTCCTCCCGCATCCGGCTCAGGATCTCCGATGCGATGCGCTCCTCGCCCTTCGAGCCGAAGATGAGGACCCGGGCCCCCCGCCCGCGAATCAGGCGGTCGGCCAGAGAAGCGTAGCGGTCGGCGAACCAGCGCTTGGCGGGCCCGTAGAAGGCCCCGGGGTTCAGGCCGACTACGACGTCCCCTCCGCCCACTCCCATTTCCCCGAGTAGGAAGGCGGCACGGTCGACGGCATCGGGCGGCGGCGCCAGCGTTATGTCGGGCTGGAACGTGGGATCGCTCAGATAGTCCCGGGGAGAGAGACCGGTCAGGTGGAGAAGGTCCAGATAGTAGTAGACCTGGTGCCTTCTCAGTTGGCGCGTCCGCGGCCGGGCGCGACGGGTCAGCAGCGGTCCGCGGTGTTGGGTGGCGTATCCGATCCGCTCCGGAATCCGGGACAGAAAGGCGAGGAGGGCGGCCTCGAATGCGTTCTGGAAAATCACGGCGGCGTCGAAGTCCCGCAGCCGACGCGCCCATCCCAGGGTGTGGCGCCCCCCGGAGAAGGGAATGATTTCGTCCACCAGCCCCTGGCCCTCGTACAGACCGGCCACCCACTCGCGGGCGAAAACAGAAAGCGTCGCCTCGGGGTGGAGTCGGCGAAGCTCGCGCAGAGCGGCCAGGGACATGACGACATCGCCGATCCAGTTGGTCGATCGTATCAGGATGCGTCTTGCCTCGAGCGTTCCGCGGACTGTCATGGCTATGTCGCCGGCTCGCCGCTCGAATCACCCTCCAGCCGGTGCAACAGCCATCGACGAAAATCCTCTTCTTGGCGGCACTCGAGGCGCAGTCTTGCGACCAGGACCCGGCCCCGGCTCAAATCGAGCTTCTCGAGGCGCGGCAGGTCCTTTTCGGTGGTGACGATGGAGTCGGCGGAAAGCCGATCCGCCACCTCCAAGACCCGATCGATCTCCGCCTGCGTGTAGGCGTGGTGGTCGCGGAAGAGAAACTCGTTGACGACCCGGAGTCCGGTTCGACCGAGGTCGTTGACAAACTGAGCCGGGTTTCCGATCGCGGCGAGGGCGACGACCTGCCGGCCCGCCAATTCCTCCTCCGGGACGGCCCTTCCCGATGCGACGTCGATGAAGTCATCGGCGGCCTGGTCGAAGTGAAAAAGCGGCAGATCGGGGACGATCCCGTGAAGCGCCGTCTCGATCTGCTTGAGACGGAACCGGACTTGGTGGCAGCGGGTCACCAGAAAGGCATGGGCCCGGGCGGCGGCCGAATGGGGCTCTCTCATCCTTCCGGAGGGCAGCGGCTGGCCGTCGAGAAGGGGTTGGGTTGCGTCCACCAGCAGCAGGTCCACGTTTCGGGCGAGTCCGAGGTGCTGAAAACCGTCGTCGAGGAGAAAAACGCGGCGGTCGTCCGGAAACCGATCCTCGATCAACCGACCCGACGCCCAGCGGTTTCCGCCCACCGCGACGGGTACGCCGGGCAAACGCCGGGCCAGCATGAGCGGTTCGTCCCCGGCCTCCTCCACGCCGGCGAAGATCCGGTTTCCGTCCGAGACGATCAGATTGGTGGACTCGGCCCTTCCCCGGTAGCCTCGGCTCAGGACGGCGGGAGCGAACCCCTGGGCCCGCAGGATCTCCACTAGGTAGACGACCATCGGCGTCTTGCCCGATCCGCCCACGGTGAGGTTCCCCACGCTGACTACGGGGTCCGCCAGGGTCCGGCAACGCAGGAGTCCCCGCCGGTAAAGGGAGGCCCTGGCGCGGGTGATCCAGCCGTAAAAGGTTGCCAGCGGGAATTTCGTCATCAAAGCCCTTTCACGCCTCCAGGTATCGCCGCACTATCTCCGCAGTTCGAGTCACCGAACCCTGATTGCCCCGCATCAGTTTCCGGGCGTTGCGGCCCAGCCAGCGGCGGGCGTGAGGGTCCGCGACCAGATCGCTCAGTCGGGCCTCCAGTTCCTCGGACGAGCCGACCTGGAGGGCCGCGTAGTTTTCGATCAGGATCCGACCGATTTCCCGAAATCTTCTCATATGGGACCCGAAAAGAATCGGTTTCCCGAACGCCGCGGGCGCGATCGGATTGTTTCCCCCGGTAGGTACCAGACTTCCCCCCAGGAAGACAAGGTCCGCCACCTCGTATAGGAGGGGCAGATGTTCGCATGCATCCAACACCAGGGCGTCGACGGGGACGGGGAGTTGGGGCCCGAACGCCGTTTGGGGCCACCGCGCGCAGGCGATCCCCTCGCGTGCGAGGAGGGACACGATCTCCTCCGCTCGGTCGGCCTGGCGAGGCGCCAGCAGCAATCGCAGGCGGGGGAATCTCCGCCGCAGCCGTCGATACAGCCCGATAAGAATGTCTTCCTCCCCCGGTTCGATGCCGGCGCAGACCAGCAGAAGGTCGTCGGGTCCTCGCCGGAGCAGGCTTTCGACTCCGTCCGTCGGCGCCGACTCCGGCCGGTTCGGCTCGGTGTGGTCGAGGCGGAGGTCGCCGACCCAGTTGACGCGGTCATGCCGCGCGCCCAGCCGGAGGATTCTTTCCCGGGCCTGGCGGGACTGCATGCAGAAGTGGGAGATCCGCCGCAACAGGGGACGGATGAGAAAGGCGACGCGCCGGTAACGATGGAAGGATCGATCCGGAACGCGGCCGTCGATCACCACCACGGGGATGGAAAGGGCCGCCGCGGCGGCGACGAGGTTGGGTCGGATCTCGGTGCCGGTGAGCAGTGTGATTCGTGGGTGGATGTGGCGCAGATAGCGCCGACAGCTTGCCCGCAGGTCGAAGGGGGGGTGAAGGAAGGTCGCCCGGTCGTCAAGGCCGGCCCGGGCGGACTCCGGGCCGGAGGCGCCGGGCACGGTCCACCGCGCCTCGCCTGCGTGCGGACCTCCTCGTTCCCGTCGACGATGATGCGATCGCTCGCCTTGAAGAAGGTCATGGTCCTGCCAGTCGTCTCACGGCAGGCTTCGACGACCCTGACGGGCACGGTCGCGATGCCCGTCAGGTCGTACTGCTCATCGTCGGCATGATACGTCAGCCGATCGCCGGTGGCGACGCGAGTGTCGAGGCGGACCTCCACGTTCGTGTAGGCTTCGAGGCGCTCGGCGCGCGAGCCGGTCTTCGCGAGGACGATCTCGATCCGCGTGGCCTGGA
>CAYRCA010000490.1:0-3888 GCA_964422565.1 uncultured Acidobacteriota bacterium
GACTGGTGGGCGACGACGACTCCCTGGCCCGAGCCTGGGTGATGGCATTTCACCTGGTCAACACGTTCCTGCTCCTCGGCGCCCTGTCCCTGACGGCGTGGTGGAGTTCGGGCGGCCCGACGCCGGCGGCGGCCGGGATACGGGCGGTGGGCGCGCCGGTGGCGGTCCTGCTGCTCGGCCTCCTGCTGCTGGGAATGAGCGGGGCCGTCGCCGCCCTGGGCGACACGCTGTTCCCCGCCGTCAGTTTCGCGGAGGGCCTGCGACAGGACTTCGCCCCGGGAGCTCACCTGCTGCTGCAGTTGAGGATTTATCACCCCGTGCTCGCCGTGGTCATGTCCTTCGTCGTGCTGGGAGTCAGCCTTCGCCTCGGCCACCCCGAAAGCGATCCGACCACCTTTCGGCTGGCGGCGATCACCGTCGTCCTGTTTCTGGCGCAACTCCTGATCGGGGTCGTGAATCTGCTGCTCCTTGCACCCGTGTGGCTGCAGCTCGTCCATCTCCTCGTGGCCGACCTGATCTGGGTGTCCGCGGTTCTGCTGGGGGCCTCGGCCATGAGCAGGCGGCCCCTGGGCGAAGCCCCGGAAGCCCGGGCCGCGGTTCAACCCTCTCCGGCCGTGTCCTGACGGAGGGCATCGGCGTTTCGACACAGGACGGCAGGGCGACCGCGGGGACCTCCCGCCCGTTCTTGTCCGGGCGGGGACGAGGATCGCCAACCGTACGCTCAACGGATTTGCCAATCTCCGTCCGACCGGATTAGAATGAGGAAGGCCTGACGAAACCTGCCCAATTAATCTGGATAGCAGCAAAGAGAGGTGCCATGAGTGCGATCGAACAACGAGGCTATGCCCGTCCGGAGTTGCTGGTGTCGACCGAGTGGGTCGCCCAGAATCGGGAGAACCCCGAGATCCGGATCGTCGAGTCCAACGAGGACCCCCTTCTCTACCCTTCGGGTCATCTACCGGGGGCGGTCGAAGTCGACTGGACGCGAGACCTGAATCATCCCCTCCTCCGGGACTACCTCCAACGGGAGGGCTTCGAGAAGCTTATGAGCCGCATCGGAGCCACCCCGGACACCACCCTGGTCTTTTACGGCGACAAGAACAACTGGTGGGCGTGCTACGCGTTCTGGGTCTTCCAGCTGTTCGGCCACGACAAGGCCAGAGTGATGGATGGCGGGCGCCTCAAGTGGGAGCGGGAAGGACGCCCCTTGGTGCGCGATGTACCCCGCTATCCAGCGACCGACTACCAGGCTCCCGAGAGGGACGACAGCCGGTTTCGCGCCTTTCGGGACCAGGTCATGGAGCATGTGAGGCGTCGGGGCGCCCTGGTAGACGTACGCAGCCCCGCCGAATACAGCGGGGAGCGCCTTCACATGGAGGACTATCCCAACGAGGGCGCCCTGCGGGGCGGACATATTCCGGGAGCCGCCAATGTGCCGTGGGCCCGGGCCGTCAACCCCGAGGATGGAACGTTCAAGACGGCCGACGAGCTGCGACAGATCTACGAGAGGGAACACGGGATCAAGCCGGACGACGAAGTGGTCGCCTACTGCCGGATCGGCGAACGGAGCAGCCACACCTGGTTCGTGCTAACCTACCTTCTGGGTTACCCCAAGGTCAAGAACTACGACGGCAGTTGGACAGAATGGGGCAATCTGGTAAACGTGCCCATCGAGCGGTAACCTGTCAAGGGAAACGCAGTCGGCGAGCGCCGGCCGACGGTTCAGTTCGGCGGCGGTTGAGAGGTTGACTCTATGGCGGATATCCCCTCGAAGCTAACGGAGATGATCGAGCTTTTCGAGGCGATCCCCGACCGGGCCGGAAGGATCGAGGCTTTGATATCCCTGGCGGAACGTTTCCGGGGAGTTCCCGAAGGGATCGCGACGCGTCCCTATCCCGAGTCCCGCCGAGTCCAGGAATGTGAGTCCGAGGCCTACGTTTGGGCGGAAGAGCTGGACGACGGGACTCTCCAGTTCCATTTTGCCGTGGAGAACCCCCAGGGCATCTCCGCCATGGCTACGGCAGTCCTCCTCAACGAGACTCTCTCGGGAGCGCCGCCGGAACAGGTGGCTCGGGTCCCACGGGACATCATCTACACCTTCTTCGGCCGCGAACTCTCCATGGGCAAGAGCATGGGCCTCATGGGAATCATCGATCGAGTGAGGGGTTACGCCAAACAGGCCGCAGCCTCCGGGCTTTCCCCGAAGACAGCCCCGTGATTCAAGGAATGGGTCCGTGTTCGAGTCCTCGGGTCTCGAAGCCGAGCCGGTCGAGGGGGCGTCGAGCGGATCCGCGGCGACGGACGGCCGTTCCGCATACCACGGCCGCCGAGGAAGAGGACCGGTTCGACCGTTCGACCGCGGATCCCACGATCCGCATCAGCCTTCTGTGTTAGGCTTTGCTGGTCGGGTCGGCGGGTGACGTCTCGGGGTCAGCATCGATAAGGAGGCCGCGACGGTGGGTTCGGGTCCGGGAAATTCCTTGCGACGGGGCGCGGCCAGGTCCGACTCTGGATCCGCGGAGGGGCTCCGACGGTTCGAAGGGGAGATGCTCCGCGCCATTCTGGAGGTGGCACCGAACCCGATCAGCCTCAGTCGACTCTCCGACCATGTCATTGTCGAGGTCAACAGGGCCTTTCTCGAGCTCTCGGAGTACAACCGCCGGGAAATCATCGGGCGGACTTGGAAGGACCTCGGTCTGCTCGGCGTACCGGAAGAGCGGGCCAGGCTCCTCCAAATGCTGGGTGACTTGGGCGAAGTCCGCGACTTTCCGCTCGAGTGCCGCACCAAGGCCGGCCGTTCCCTGCCGGTCCAGGTGTCGGCCCGTCCCATTCGGTTGGAGGGCGAGACCCTCCTGCTGTCGATCTGCCAGGATATCTCCGGGCAGAGGGCCGTGGAGAGGGCCTTGCGCGACAGCGACGCAAGGTACCGCCTGCTGGCCGAAAACTCCAGCGACGTGATCTGGACGATGGAACTCGATGGTCGCCTCACCTATGTGAGCCCTTCGGTTCGTTCGATGCTGGGTTTCTCACCCGAGGAACTGACGGGCAGACCGTTCGACGAGCACCTCACACCGGAATCCGCCCGAAAGGTCAGGGAAAGACTCGCCCGCGAGCTGGCCCTGCCGCCGGACCGGCGAAGCCCCGTAGCCCTTCTCGAGTGCCGACAGCGGCGGCGCGACGGGGTGTTGGTCGATATCGAAATCTCCACAAATTGGGTCTTCGACGAGGGTGGAGAGGTGGTCGAACTGCAGGGCACCAGCCGGGAGGTTACCAGCCGAAAGAGGCTGCAGGAACAACTTCGGCAGTCTCAAAAGATGGAGGCTATCGGCCTGTTGGCTGGAGGTGTCGCCCACGATTTCAACAACATTCTCACGAGCATGACCATGAGCTCCGAGCTGGCCCTGCGGGAGCTTCCCGCCGAAAGTCCCGCGGCCGCCGGCTTTCGCCAGATTCTGGAGCTCACCCAGCGCGCCTCCGACCTGACCCGCCAACTCCTGACCTTCAGCCGCCAGCAACCGCTGCGCTCCGTTTCGACCGGTGTTAACCGGCTCATCGAAGACCTGCTGAAGATGATCCGCCGCCTGATCGGCGAAGACATCCAACTCCAGTTTTCCGCCGAGGCGTCTCCCGACCTGACCTTCGCCGATCCCGGACAAATCGAGCAAGTCCTCGTCAACCTGGCCGTCAACGCCCGCGACGCCATGCCGGACGGAGGCCGTCTTGCCATCCGGACGCGCAATGAATCGCTGGAGGCGGACTTTCCATCCGGCCACTCCGAAGCCGCCCCCGGACGATACGTGGTTATCGACGTCATGGACACGGGGCACGGTATGGACCGGGAGACGGCCGAGCGCGCCTTCGACCCATTCTTCACCACCAAGGAGAAAG
>CAYRCA010000491.1:0-3887 GCA_964422565.1 uncultured Acidobacteriota bacterium
GCGATGACCTTGTCCGTGAAGTGCACTCCGGGGCCTGCGGCGGGCAGCGCCAGGCCGAGGAAATCCGGCAGCTGGAGCGTTGCGATCACCACGCCGATGCCAGCGGTGTTGATGAAGACCCCGTCCCCCTTGCCTCGCTCCACCACCTTAGTGTCCCCGGTGACGACGACGACCCCCGACTCCCGCGCCGCCCGGGCCATCGATTCCACCACCCGCGCCAGGGTTTCGACGGAAAGACCCTCCTCGAGAATGAAGCCGCAGCTCAGATACATGGGACGGGCGCCCGCCATGGCCAGGTCGTTCACCGTTCCGTGCACCGCCAGGCTGCCGATGTCCCCTCCCGGAAAGAAGAGGGGATGGACCACGTAGGAATCGGTCGTGAAGGCCATCCGGCCCGCCGTTGGCGCCAGCGCCGCCGCATCATGCCGCCGATCCAGGACGGGATCGGACAGCAGGGGTCGAAATAGCCCGTCGATCAGCTGGTGCATCAGCCGGCCCCCTCCCCCGTGAGCGAGCAGTATCCGCGAAGTGTCCCGCAGCGGGAGGGGACAATGGAAGGACCCCGTCTCAGTTGGCGCCATGACGGCTCTCTCTCTGGCGATACCGATAGTAGGCCGCACAGGCCCCCTCCGACGAGACCATGGTGGCGCCCAGCGGATTTTCCGGCGTACAACAAGTCCCGAAGGCCGGGCACTCGTTGGGCTTTATGACTCCCCGCAGAACGAGCCCGCTCAGGCACTCCGAGGATTCCTCGACCGAGCGGTCGGCCAGTCCGAAGCGCAGCTCGGCGTCGAAGGCGGAGTAGTGGGGTTTGAGGCCCAGACCGCTGGCCGGGATCTCACCCACCCCTCTCCACTTGCGATGCACCACCCGGAACACCTCCTCCATGAGGCGGACCGCATCCTCGTTGCCCGTTCGACGAACCGCCCGCGCGTACTGGTTCTCAACTTCGTGACGGCCCTCCTCCAGTTGGCGAACGCACAGGTAGATCCCCTGCAGCAGGTCCAGAGGCTCGAAGCCGGTGACCACGATGGGTGTCCGGAACCGGAGGGCAATGGGCTCGTACTCGGAATACCCCATCACGGCACAGACATGACCGGCGGCCAGGAACCCGTCGATCCGGTTGTCGGCCGCCGAGAGGATGGCCTCCATGGCGGGGGGCACCAGGACATGGGAAACCAGCATCGAGAAGTTTGAGATCCCCTCGCGGGCTGCCCGATACACCGTCATGGCGTTTGCCGGAGCGGTCGTCTCGAAACCCACGGCAAAGAAGACGACCTGCCGATCCGGGTTCTCCCGGGCGATCCTCAGGGCGTCGAGCGGCGAATAGAGGATTCGAACGTCCCCCCCCGACGCCTTGACGCTGAACAGGTCCCGGCTTTGCCCGGGCACGCGCAGCATATCGCCGAAGGAACAGAAGATCACTTCGGGCCGGGCGGCGATCTCCAGGGCCTTCTCGATCAACTCTACGGGCGTCACGCACACCGGACAACCGGGGCCGTGGACGAGGGTGATGCCCGGCGGAAGGAGTTCGTCGACACCGAACTTGAGGATGGCGTGGGTCTGGCCTCCACAGACCTCCATGATTGTCCAGGGACGGGTGGTGACGCGGGTCAGAAGCCCGGCGTACCGGCGGGCGGCCTCCGGATCCCGATACTCGTCGACATACTTCAAGAGCCGGTTTCCTCCGACGCGAGCTCACCGATCCTCGTCAAATACTCGAAGACCTCCCGCGCCTCCTCCTCGTCGACTACGCTGATAGCCATGCCCACGTGAACCATGACGTAGTCGCCGACCTTCACCTCCGGGACGCAGGCAAGGCTCACCTCGCGAACCACCCCGGAGAAGTCGATCCGCCCGGTCCGACTGATGAGATCGTCGCCCGCCACACTTAGAACTTTACCGGGAACGGCTAGACACATGAAACTCGCCTCCTGATTGGGAGATGGTCGCCATCACCTGCCCCAACGCGATCCCCCCATCGTTGGGAGGAACCCTTTGATGCCAGTAGACTCGATACCCCTCGGACCGCAGGCGCCGAACGGCTCCCTCGGTGAGAAGCCGGTTCTGAAAACAACCGCCACTCAGAACCACCCGATTCTCCCCGACCCGGCGAGCCACCGCCACCATGAAAGCGCAAAGGGTCCAATGAAATTGTGCCACAATCCGCTCCCGCGGGGTGCCGGCGCCGAGATCATCGAGGACTTCCTCGATCATCGGCCGCCAGTCCAGGATCAGCGGCGGAGCGGCGTTCTCGAACCCAGGGAACGGGTAGCCGTGGGGTTCGCCGCCATCCTGGAACGTTTCGGCAAGGAACTCGAGCTCCATGGCGGCCTGCCCCTCGAAGGAGACCCCCCCTCGCCGGCCGGTCAGCGCCGCCACGGCGTCAAACAGGCGTCCCGCGCTCGATGTGCGGGGGCAGTTCACCCCCCGCTCGAGCATCCGCCGCAGAGTGGACAACTCCTCCGCGGAGAAGTCGTCCAGCGGCGCCAGATCGGATCGCTCCCAGAGAGCCGGCCCCATCATCTCGTAGAGGAGCCCCAGGGCCGACCGCCGCGGCTCCCGAACGGCCCGGTCTCCGCCGGGCAGGGGAAAAGGACGCAGGAAGCCGACCCGCTCGAAGCCCGATTCGGAGATTCGGAGAAACTCCCCGCCCCACACCGTGCCGTCCGGGCCCCAACCCGTACCGTCCCAGGAAACACCCAGGGCCGGCGGCGGCACCTCGTTCTCCGCCATACAGGAGAGAATGTGGGCGTAGTGATGCTGAACGACGAAGGGAGTCGGGGTGAGTCGGCGAGCCCATTGTGAGGAGGCGTAGTCGGGGTGGGCGTCGCAGGCGATGATCTCCGGAGTGGTCTCGTAGAGCCGCGGGAGATCCCTCACGGCCTTCCGAAAGGCGCTGTGGGCTTCGGCGGTCTCCAGATCCCCGATATGCTGGCTGACAAACACCTGCCGTCCCAGCGAAAAGGCGACCGCGTTCTTCAGATGACCCCCCAAGGCAAGCACCCGGGGCAGGGGCCGCCCCGCATCCAGGGGGAGGGGAGCGAACCCCCGGGCCCGGCGAAGGATCATCTCGCGGCCCACCATGACGCGCGCGATGGTGTCGTCCACGTGGCGGGCGATGGGCCGGTTGTGCAGCAGAAAGATGTCGGCGACGTCGCCAAGTCTCTCGAGGGCCTCTTGATTGTCGGTGCAGATGGGCTCGTCCGACAAATTGCCGCT
Source organism: uncultured Acidobacteriota bacterium (assembly GCA_964422565.1). GTDB lineage: Bacteria > Acidobacteriota > UBA6911 > RPQK01 > JAPXNP01 > CAYRCA01. The sequence goes on from CAYRCA010000491.1 coordinate 3,223, forward strand.
GGTGGCCACCACCGGGACGCCCAGATCGGCCAGCAGAAGGTGGTGCAAAGGGGTGTAGGGGAGCATCACGCCGAGGTAGGGGTTGCCGGGGGCCACGGATGGGGCCACCCGAAAACCCTCCGAAGACTCCCCGCGCCGCCGCAACAGGACGATGGGCGACTCCGGGCTATCGAGAATCCGTCGTTCCACATCCCCCGCGTCGCAGAGACGAACGGCCCAGTCGAGACCGGGCGCCATCAGGGCAAGCGGCTTCTCCTCACGGCCCTTTCTCAGCCTCAACCGTCGGACCGCGGGCTCGTCGTCGGCGCGGACCATGAGATGGAACCCGCCCAGCCCCTTTACCGCCACTACAGCCCCCTCGCGCACCGCCGTCACCGCCCCCTCGAGAGCCTCGTCGCCGACGGCCGAAATCCTGCCGGAGTCGTGCGAGAGTTCCAGCCCCGGGCCGCATTCGGGGCAGGCGTTCGGCTGGGCGTGAAAGCGGCGGTCGAGGGGGTCCTCGTATTCGGCCCGACACTGCGAACACATGAGAAATCCCCTCATCGTCGTGTTGGAACGGTCGTAGGGGAGCGCCTGGATGATGCTGAAGTGGGGCCCGCAGTGCGTGCAGTTGATGAACGGATAGCGATGCCGTCGGTCGGCCGGATCGAAGAGGTCGACCAGAC
>CAYRCA010000492.1:0-3883 GCA_964422565.1 uncultured Acidobacteriota bacterium
TCCACCTCGGAAGGAGTGGCTGCGATGTCTGGAAGTCAACCTGGTTCTAGAGTCTTCGCGCTCCTGGCTGCCGCGGCCGCAGTTGTAATCGGTTGCGGCGCGCCGGAGCCGGCGACCTCCGTCCCACTGCGAGACGACCTTGCCGGCTTCGGCCGTGTCGTGACGACCAGTTCGGAGTTGGCTCAACGCTACTTCGACCAGGGCCTCACGCTGTATTACGGGTTCAATCACGAAGCGGCCATCGAGTCGTTCGCGCAGGCGGCGGAAATCGACCCCGAATGCGCCATGGCATACTGGGGTCGGGCTCTCGCCGCGGGACCCAACATCAACAACATGGAGATGGACGAGGAGATGTCGAGGTTGGCGTGGGAGTCGGTCGAGCGGGCCCGTGAGCTGGCGGACGTCGCTTCACCCCTCGAACAGGCCCTGATTGGAGCTCTGGAGAAGCGCTATGCGTGGCCTCCCCCGGAGGACCGGTCAGAACTCGACCCGGCTTACGCGGACGCCATGCGCGACGTTTGGGCCGAGTTTCCCGATGATCCCGAGGCGGGTGCGCTGTTTGCCGAATCCCTGATGGATCTCTACCCCTGGGACCTCTGGTCGCCAGAGGGAGAGGCCCGCCCCGTCACCCCGGAGGTGATTGCGACCCTCGAAAAGGTCCTGGAGCTGGCGCCCGATCACCCGGGAGCGAACCACTTCTACATTCACGCCATCGAAGCCTCCCCCGAACCCGAACGCGCGCTGGGCGCCGCCGACACCTTGCTCGACCGAATTCCGGGTGCCGGCCACCTTCGTCACATGCCATCGCACATTTACATTCGGACCGGCCGCTACGCTCAGGCCATGGAGTCCAATCGAAAAGCGATCGAGGCGGACCGGCCCTGGATCGAGGCGGGGGGGTTCTATACGCTGTACCGGGCTCATAACTACCATTTCCTGGCTTATGCGGCGATGTTCAAGGGAGCCCGGGAGACCGCCATGAAGGCGGCCCGCGACATGATCGATACCATTCCTCTCGATCTGGTGCGCGCCTTTCCCGATTATCTGGATGGGTTTATTGGAGTGCCCTACCACGTCATGGTCCGCTTCGGCCTTTGGGAAGCGATTCTCAATGAGCCGGAACCGGTTGCCGATCTCCCCCTGACTCGGGCTTTCTGGCGTCATGCAAGGGTGGTGGCGTTCGCCGCCACGGGACGTGTGGAAGAGGCCGAACGGGAGTTCGACGCTTTTCGTGAGGCTTGTGATGCGGTTCCCGAGAACCGGTTGGTCGGCAACAACACCGCCCGGGCGGTCCTCGATGTCGGACTTCCCATGGCGGAAGGTGAACTCGAGTACCGCCGCGGTAACCACGAGCGGGCCTTCGAACTGCTTCGCCTAGCCGTGGAGCGGGACGACGGCCTGCATTACGACGAGCCCTGGGGATGGATGATGCCGGTGCGCCACTCGTTGGGGGCCTTGCTGCTTGAGCAAGGACGGGTCGAAGAAGCCGAGGCGGTTTACCGCGAGGACCTGCGACGCCATCCCAACAACGGTTGGGCCCTCCACGGTCTGGCCGAGTGTCTCCACCAGCTGGGCCGTCATGCCGAGGCGGCCGAAGCGGATCAGGCCTTCCGCGCCGCATGGGAGGGCGCCGACATCGAGATCAAGGCGTCGTGCTACTGCCGGACCGAGGCTTGATGTCCATGAAGTTCCGGGTTGGGGGGGCTGCCGGCTCCCGCCTCACAAACCGGAGGCTTTTCCGGTCACGCTCTCTCCCCGGCGGGCGCAACGGTTCAAGGCCACCACCGACTCCGTCTTCCGGGACGATGTTCCCGTCTACCGCGACTGAAGAGCCGCGGCTCTTCAGGCCCTCCCGGTATTCCTACGTCCGCCTTCGACCCCAGTTCCGGCTGATTTACCGACCCCGCCACTCCGAGATCCAGATCCCGCGGGCTTTCCATCCGCCGGACTCTGCTTGAACCGTTCAACCCAGCCGCTCATTTCAGGGTGTACTCACCATCTCCGATCAGATACACTCAATCCTGGAAAAAGCAGATTTCTATCGCATCGGCGTCACCTGCCGGAAGCTCGGCTTGAACCTTTTAGAACCGGCATTCGATACAACTCAATTCCGCTCGCACGGGGACCGGAAGCCGACATTGTTTCGGTAACAAAAACAGTATGGGGTGCGCAAATGAAGAGATATTTTCTTGCAGTCCTGCTTTGCTTCCTATACGGATACGGATTCGCACAGCCGCCCGCAGTGCAGGAGATACGGGAGCACATTACCCGGAATGGAGCCGGGATCCTTCAGGAATACAGGGAACTGCTCCGGATACCCAATGTCGCATCCGATCTTGAAAACATACGGCGCAACGCGCAATGGATAATGGATGCTTTTAGAAAGCGGGGCGTCGCGATGGAGCTGCTTGAGCTGCCGGGCTTTCCCTACGCGCCCCCGGTGATATACGGGGAACTGAGTGTTCCGGATGCCGAACGGACGCTGATTATTTACGTGCACTACGACGGACAGCCCGCCGACCCGAAAAACTGGACGCACGATCCGTGGGAACCGGTACTCTACTCCGCTTCGATGGAACAGGGAGGAAAACCGATTCCCTTCCCGGAAGTCGGCGCCGGAATAGATCCCGAATGGCGTCTGTACGGGCGTTCCACTTCGGACGACAAAGCTCCCATACCCGCATTGCTCGCGGTACTCGATGCGCTGAATCGTGCGGGCATACCGCTCAGCTCCAGTTTGAAATTCTTCTTCGAGGGAGAAGAGGAGGCGGGCTCTCCCCATCTCGGACATTATCTTGAAACGTATGCCGATAAATTGCGGGGGGATATATGGCTGTTCTGCGACGGTCCGAAACACCAGAGCGGCCGGCCGCAGGCGGTATTCGGAGTGCGGGGGGTAACCGGACTTGAGATCACGGTATACGGCGCAATGCGATCCCTGCACAGCGGTCACTACGGCGGCTGGGCGCCCGTACCCGGGGAATTGCTGAGCCGGCTGCTCTCATCCATGAAAGACGAGAGTGGAGAGGTGTTGATAGAAGGGTTTTATGAAACTACCGCTCCCGTCACGCAGGCCGACCGCGACGCCTTCGCGACGCTCCCCGATTACGACGACCTGATCCGGCGGGAGCTGGGATTGATCCGAACGGAGTTCGATGACCGTCCGCTCATAGAGAGCTACATGTTCCCCGCGATTATCATCCAGGGGATCGAAAGCGGAAACGTAGGGGATCTGGCGCGGAACATCATCCCGGGCACAGCCACCGCCAACATCGGCATCCGTCTCGCGAAGGGGAATGACCCGGTGGCGATGCAGGAACTGGTCGAAGCGCACATCCGCAAAGAGGGATTTCATATAGTCCGCGAAGAGCCGGATAGAGAGACCCGGCTCTCCCACGGGAAGATCGCAAAGGTGACCCGCAGGGGCGGCTACCGGGCCATGCGGACGCGCATCGATCATCCGCTTGCACAGTGGGTGGTATCGGCAATCGACCGGGCAACGGATGAAGAAGTGATCCTGTACCCCACATACGGTGGTTCGCTGCCGCTTTTTCACTTCGAGGAAACGCTCGGTACTCCGCTGATTATCGTACCCATCGCCAATCATGACAATAATCAGCACGCTCCGGATGAAAATATCCGTATCGGAAACATCTGGTACGGAATGGAAATATACGGGTCGATATTCACGATGGAATAAAAAGCGGAGTGAATGCAACATTTTCGGAATTTGATTGTTCCATAGATTGCTTCTCTTTACTGAGGACCAATACCTCCTTCTGTCCTCGGTACGACTGGTGGAAAAGAGTAGAGCAATTCCGTTTCGAGCTTTCTGGTAATGTGTGAGCCGCTCATTCCAGGAGGACTCCGGTCAAAGTGAACT
>CAYRCA010000493.1:0-3870 GCA_964422565.1 uncultured Acidobacteriota bacterium
GCTGGCGTTGCGTCCCCTGCGTCGAGGCCGGATTGAAGGGGCACCCGGAGCTCGACCGCGTCTTTCACGCCGACGAACTGCTGCTTGGGCTCTGGGACCGTTTTCCGGTGTCGGAGGGACACGCCCTGCTGGTCCCCCGGCGGCACGTGGCAGACTGGTTCGAAGCCACGCCGCGGGAGCAGCGGGCGTTGCTGCACGGCCTCGCGGTGGCCAGGGAGCTGGTCGGCAAGAAGCATGGGCCGGACGGATTCAACATCGGCATCAACGTGAACCGATCGGCGGGACAAACCGTGTTCCACCTCCACGTGCACTTGATCCCGCGCTACCGGGGCGATGTACCCGACCCGACCGACGGGAGGCGTTCGCAACGTGATCCCGGGCAAGGGGAACTATCTTTCCGCCGACGGGCCGACTCGGGAAGCGGATCCAGCGCGCAAGGCGGAGACCCGGGCCGATGCCGGGCCATTCGACATGGATGAACCCGGACCGGAGCGCAACGTCCTGCTGGAGCACGCGCGGCACGGCCGGCTGGTACGAGGAGACACCGACCCCCTGCTTCCCCGCCTGTTGGCCGACCTCCAGGAGACGAAACACGCCGACCTGGCCGTCGCCTTCATTCAGCGCAGCGGCGTGGAACTCGTTTACGAACACCTGAACGAGCGCCTGGAGAAGGGAGGGAGGATTCGCCTGCTCACCGGCGACTATATGGACATCACCGATCCCGACGCCCTGACGCACCTGATCGATCTCGACGGAAATCTCGACCTGCGTGTCTTCCTGTCCCAGCAGAGGACGTTCCATCCCAAGTCCTACATCTTCTACGACGAAGGCGGTTGGGGCTTCGCGTATGTGGGGAGTTCCAATCTCACGCGTCCGGCCCTCGGTGAGGGAATCGAATGGAATCTCCGCGTCGACAGCGCCACGCAACCCGGTGCCTTCGGTGAAATCCGGCGGGCGTTCGAGGAACTGTTCCGGCACCCGTCGACGCGCGTTGTGGACCAGGAGTGGATCGAATCGTATCGACGGCGTCGCCGGGCCGACCGGCCGGTGCCCACAGTTGAGGTCGCCGTCGAGCCTCCGGCGGAGGTCCCGACGCCTCACGGCATCCAGGTCGAGGCGTTGGCGGCGTTGGAGAGGACACGGGAGGAGGGGAACCAGGCGGGACTGGTGGTTCTCGCCACGGGCCTTGGAAAGACTTGGCTCAGCGCCTTCGACAGCGCTCGGCCCGAATTCCGGAGGGTGCTCTTCGTCGCTCATCGGGAGGAGATCCTGGGACAGGCGCGAAGGACCTTCCGCCGGATCCGCCCGCACGCCAGGCTGGGGAACTACACCGGAGCGGAAAAGGCCGGCGACGGCGACGTTCTGTTCGCCTCGGTCCAGACCCTGAGCCGGACAAGCCGCCTCGAGATCTTCGAACCCGACCGGTTCGACTACATCGTCGTCGATGAATTCCACCATGCGGCGGCCAAGACTTATCGCCGCATCATCGATTACTTCCTGCCCAGGTTTCTTCTCGGTCTTACGGCGACGCCCGAGCGGACCGACGGCGGCGACCTGCTGACCCTCTGCGGGGAGAATCTGGTCTATCGGTGCGACTTCGTGGAGGGAATCCGGCGGGATCTGCTGTGTCCTTTCGACTACTACGGCGTGCCCGACGATGTGGACTACGCGAACATCCCCTGGAGGAGCGCGAGATTCGACGAGCGGGCCCTCACCGAAGCGGTGGCCACCCGGGCCCGGGCCCGAAATGCTCTGCAGCAGCATCGCGAACGCGGCGGTTCCCGGACCCTGGCGTTCTGCTGTTCCCAGCGCCACGCCGAGTTCATGGCCGAGTTCTTTGAGGAGGCGGGGGTCCGTGCGGTGGCGGTCCACTCGGGTCCGGGCAGCGCTCCCCGCACCATGTCGCTCGAGCAACTGGAGAACGGAGACCTGGATGTCGTCTTTGCCGTCGATCTCTTCAACGAGGGAGTGGACCTTCCCCGGATCGACACGGTCCTGATGCTTCGTCCCACCGAGTCGGCCATCCTCTGGACGCAGCAGCTGGGGCGCGGACTGCGCAAAGCGGAGGGGAAGGACCGGCTGACGGTGATCGACTACATTGGAAACCACCGCGTCTTTCTCGTGAAGATCAGGGCGATGTTGGAACCCCTTCTCCGTGAGCAGCTGAGGGGGGACGAACAAATACGGTACGCGCTGGAGAGAGTGTCGGCCGGGGATGTCGAGCTGCCGCCCGGATGCGGCGTGACCTACGAGCTTGAGGCGATCGACATCATTGGAAAGGTGCTTCGCCGACCGAAGGGCGCTGCGGCGGTCGAAGCGGCGTACCGGGATTTCCGCGACCGGGCGGGCCGCAGACCCGCGGCGGCGGAGCTTTACCACCAGGGTTACAGCCCCAAGGCGCTTGGGTCGGCTTATGGGTCCTGGTTCGGCTTCGTCGAACGGATGGAGGATCTATCGGCTGAGGAACGGGAGGTATTGGGCCGGTGCGGCGACTTCCTGGGCCATCTCGACACGACGGCGATGACGAGGAGCTACAAGATGTTGCTCCTGCTCGCGATGCTCAACCTCGACCGGATGCCCGGCGAGATTCCCATCGCCGAGCTGACTCGCGAGTTTCGTCGCCTGGCCGAGCGGTCGGCGAAGCTGCGGCGCGACGTTGGGCCGGCGATCGAGGATGACGACAAGCTGGCGGGTCATGTCGAAAGGAACCCGATCGCCGCCTGGACCGGGGGGCGCGGCACCGGCGGGCGTCCCTATTTCAGCTACGAGAACGGGATCTTCCGGACCGAATTCGCCGCGGATCCGGAGCCGAGAGAGGCGTTTCAGGAGATGGTGAGGGAACTGGCCGACTGGCGCCTGGCCGAGTATCTGGACCGGGGAGGGCCCGACATAGGGGCCGGGGAGTTCGTCGGCAAGGTCAAGCACGCCGGAGGCCGTCCGATGATCTTTCTGCCCGACCGGAAGCAACACCCGGGTATTCCCTTTGGTCGGACGGACCTGATCGTCGGTGAGAAGACGTACGAGGCGTCCTTCGTAAAGATCGCCCTGAATGTCGTCACCGAGCCGGGCTCCGGGGCCAACGTCCTGCCTGACCTTCTCCGCGGTTGGTTCGGCCCCGACGCCGGCCTCCCCGGCACCGCCCACACCGTTATCTTCACCGAGACCGATGACGGGTGGCGGATGACGCCGGGGGGCGCTTTTCCGGCCAGGCGGCTGGAATTGTGGAAAAGCTATTCGCGCGAGGAGATCCCGGCGCTCTTCGGGGAGGAGTTCAACCCGGGGAAGTGGAACTCGGGTTTTGTAACGGTCGGGTACGACGTGTTCCTTCTGGTGAGTCTCGAGAAGGGGGACATGATCGAGGATCACCGGTATTCCGACCATTTCGAGAGAAGCGACACCTTCATTTGGCAGAGTCAGCGGCGGACCCGCCAAGACTCGAAACACGGTCGCTTGTTGAGCACCCACCGGGAGTCCGGCCATTCGGTTCACCTTTTCGTCCGCAAGACCAGGAAGCTCGGCACCCGAGGCGCGCCTTTCATCTACTGCGGCGACGTGAACTTCGACTCCTGGGAAGGCGAACAACCCATCACCGTCACCTGGCGCCTGAACGAACCAGTCCCGGACCGGCTGAAGCCCGATTTGTTGCTGGGTTAGCGCCGGAGATTCACCTTTGATTAGAAATTAGAATTGGACCTGCCCTGTAGGGCTGCCTGAACGTGCGAAGCAGCAGAACGGGACCCCCCCCATCCCCAAACAGGCCTCACAAGGAATCGCCTTTCGGCTTCATCGTGGTTTTCGGCATCTGGACCCCGCCACCGGTCTGCTTACTTCGGCGGAACGTGTCTCAATCGCCTTTCGGCTTCATCGTGG
>CAYRCA010000494.1:0-3868 GCA_964422565.1 uncultured Acidobacteriota bacterium
GACTTCCAGGTTCCGGCGCGGGTCAAACCCGACGCCCCGGACGGGGTCGCCTCGCTGGAGTTGACGGTCCGTTTCATGGCGTGCGACGACAGATCCTGTCTGCCCCCGCAGACCCGCAGCGTGTCGGCCCAGGTGATGGTGACGGGAGGTGGTCCCGCCGCGCCTGGATTGGCCGAGGTTCCGCCCGAGCCGGCGGTGGAGCCCGCTCCCGTCGAGGATGCCGGGACCGGGCTCCCCGCGGGAACGCTTCCCTACATCTGGTTCTCCATGACCATGGGGGCGTTGGCGCTGTTGACGCCCTGCGTCTATCCCTTGATCCCGATCACGGTTTCCTACTTCACGAAGCGGGAGGCCCAGACACGCTCCCGGGCGGTGATCGACGCGGCCTTGTACTCGCTGGGAATCATCGCCACTTTCAGTCTGCTCGGCTTTTCCCTCACGTTTCTTCTCGGTGCGGGCGGGATCAGCCAGCTGGCCAGCAGTCCCGGGGTCAACCTTCTTATTTTCACGATCTTCGTGGTCTTCGCGTTGAGCCTCTTCGGCGTTTTGGAGTTGCGAGTCCCGAACAGCTTGCTGAACGCGGTCAACCGCAAGTCGAGCCAGACCGGGGGTGTCCTGGGGATTTTCCTCATGGCTCTGACCTTCTCCCTGACGTCCTTCACCTGCACGGTCCCCTTCGTGGGGACGGTCATGGTGGCGGCCCTGCACGGCGACGTGCTCTGGGCGATGCTGGGAGTCACGGCTTTCGCCACGATCTTCGCCTTCCCTTTCTTCCTGCTGGCGATCTTCCCCTCCATGCTCAAGTCGCTTCCCAAGAGCGGCAACTGGATGAACGCCATGAAGGTCACCATGGGTTTCCTCATCCTTGCCGTGGCTTTCAAGTTCCTCAGCAACGTCGATGCGGTCTACCAATGGGAGCTCCTGACCCGGCCGGTCGTCATCGCCCTTTGGGTGGCCATTGGACTGGTGACGGCCGTTTACCTCCTGGGTTGGATTCGATTTCCCCACGAGTCGGTCTCCGACTCAGTGGGGACTGCCCGGGTTCTGTTTGCCATTCTGTTCTTGGCCGTTTCCCTCTATCTGTTCCGCGGCTTGTTCGGCTTTGGTTTGGGTGAGTTGGACGCGTTCCTGCCGTCTCGACACTACGGGACTGTTGCATCGGTGGGTTTCGCGCCGGACTCCGGCCGAGTCGCTGCGAAGGACGAATGGTTCTCCAACTACGAGCAGGGTCTGCGTGCCGCACAAGCCGAGGGGCGTCCTCTGTTTGTCGATTTTACCGGGTATACCTGTACCAACTGTCGCTGGATGGAAGCCAACATGTTTCCCGATCCGGAGGTGCAGGCGCTCTTTCGGGAGTACGTTCTGGTGAAGCTCTATACCGACGGGCCTCGGCCCGAGCATGAGGAGAATCGTCGCCTCAAACAGGAGAGGTTCGCCACGATCGCCCTTCCGTACTACGCCCTGATCTCGCCCGACGATGAGACGATCGCAACCTTCCCGGGTATGACTCGGGACAGGAGCGAGTTCATAGAGTTTCTGGAGAAGGGGGTGCGGTGGCGGGAAGCGGAGGCGTCGGTCGCCGACCTCACTCGGGGAGGTTGACGATGATGTCGCCCGGTCGGGCCAGATGGTAGCGTTCGCGGGCGACCCGTTCGATCTCCTGGGGGTCGTTCCGGAGTCTTTCGATCCTGCTCTGCAGGCTCAGTTGCGCCTCCCGAAGCCGCTGGTTCTCCATCCGGGCGCGGGCCAGTTCCTCCTCGTACTCCCGCAAGGTCAGGTACCCGCCGTCTCCCACGAACAGATAGACCATAAAGGCGATGCAGGCCAGGAGAAGAACGATCCAGGAAAGATCCCGTTTGGCCCTACGACTGATTCTCATCCCAAAAAGGAGTTTAGCATGTCCGGAATTCAACTACTCTATTCAACGGTAAGCTCCGTCAAAGCCGCCGAGAATATCGCCGATAATCTCGTTGTCGATCGCCTCGCGGCCTGTGTTAGTTTCGTCCCCCGGATCACCTCCGTCTATCGATGGGAGGGCCGTCTCGAACGCGAATCGGAAACGTTGTTGATTATAAAAACGGCCTCCGACAAAGTCGATCAAACGATCTCCAGGCTCAAGGAACTGCATCCCTACGAAGTGCCGGAGATCATCGTATTGCCGATCGAACGAGCCTCCGAGTCGTATCGGGACTGGGTTCTTGCGGAAACCCGGTGAACAATGTACCGCCGCCGGCCAGGACTTGTACCGCCGGCCAGGACTTGTACCGCCGGCGGCTCGCCGGCGGCTGTCCCGTACCGACCGCCGCCGGACCGCCGGCAGCAGTCCGAATGCAGTCGTCCCCCGCCGGACCGCCATCGTGAAATCCTGGAGGGGAGGAGAATCGAATGATTCGAACTGGATCTTTTTGGGCGCTCTTGCCCATCCTTTGTGTGGCGTTGGCGGGCGGCTCGCCGGCCGCCGCCGACGAATTGACGATCAGCGAGGTTTTTCGCTCCCGCGAGGGGGAGCACTACCGGATTCCGAGCCTGGTGACCGCCGCCGACGGTACGCTTCTCGCCTTCACCAGCCGGGGAACCGAGGGACCCCAGCGCGGCGATCTGACCGTGGTACTCCGCCGGAGCGTCGACGGGGGCGAGACCTGGGGGCCGATTCAGGAAATCGGGAAGGGAAGACTGGGCGCCGCCGTGGTGGACGAATACCGGGGCGACGCCATGGTGTTCGTCGGCAGCCCGGTGGACCTGCTGGACGGTGAGCCCCATCCCATCTTCCTGTGGCGAAGCCGGGACCATGGTCGGAGTTGGGCGCGGGAACGGCCCGAGATTCGGCCGAACCCTGCCGGGGGCATCGGCTGCACCCACGGATCGGAGTCGGGGATCACGCTTCATTACGGAGAACACCGAGGCCGCCTGCTGATGCCCGCCCGGGTCTGGCCCTGGAACAGCAACGATCGCCGGCATTGGCCGTACCACTACAACTGCGCCATCTACAGTGACGACGGCGGGCGGACTTGGCAGACCAGCGGGCCCGTCGAAACCGGCACCGGGGAGGGCACGCTGGCCGAGTTGTCCGACGGGGCGATCTACTACAACTCGCGCTCCCACATGGCCGTCGACGACCGCAGGCGGATCGCCTGGAGCCGCGACGGGGGGGAGACTTTCGTCGACTGGAGGGTCGATCTCGAACTCTACGACGGCGGGGGCTTCGGAACCGGATACGGGTGCAACGCCGGGTTGTTGCGCGTCCCGCCGGAATGGACCGGGGGGAGGGACGTGCTGCTGTACAGCAATCCGGACACCCAAGGGGGGGATCGGGAGCGGATGACCGTCTGGGCCAGCTTCGACCGGGGCGGGACTTGGCCGGTGAAGCGGCTGATCTTCCCGGGACCGGCCGCCTATTCGTCGCTGGCCGCCGGAAGAGACGGCACCCCGGGCGAAGGCTGCATCTACCTGCTGTTCGAGGGGGGGGCGGAGGGTAAGTACTCGGCCCTGCGGGTCGCCCGCTTGAAGCTCGACTGGCTTGTGGCCGCCGGTCCGCAAAGGGCGCTTGCGGAGAGATGATTCCGGGAAAGCGGGCTACGGATTCGGAGCGAGACCGGAACGGATAGTGGCGGTCTTCATGATGTGGACATCATGCGGCGCAAAGCGCTATGGGGCGGCGGCCCCTGAAAGAACGCGGATCACAGTGAACATGACTCACACCGCGATAACGGAGACCAGTCTTTCCAGACCGGCGAAGTCGGCGGGATTGCGCGTATACACCACCAGTCCGTTCGCCGCCGCAGTGGAGGCGATGAGTAGATCTGCCAACCTCGACCGGCCGGTTCGTCCGGCTGCCGCGGCGGCGGCGAAGACCCGGCCGTACGCGCGC
>CAYRCA010000495.1:0-3834 GCA_964422565.1 uncultured Acidobacteriota bacterium
TGGAACGGCTACTATCGCTACGACCGTTCCGAGAAGGAGACGGGGCTGGGCGAACTGGTTCCGGGCATGTCGCTGAGGGATCTGCACTCGTCGGTGTACGTCGTCCCGGGGGAGGAACTGTGCGTCGACATCGATCCGGGCCAGGAGGTGGAGGTGCCGCTCTTCGTCTCGGTCCAGGAGTTTCCTCCGGTGCCCGGAGAGTTCGTCCTGCGCACCCGGCTCTACGGCTGGGACGATCTGGGGGTGTTCGTGGAATTTGGGGAAACCAGGCGATCCCTTACCCTGGAACGTTGGTCGGCCGGCTATGTGGAGCCGCTACGGGTCACCATCCCCCGACGGCGCGGTCTTCTGATCCTGGCCTTCATCGTCGAGGACGCGACCGGCATCGTTTTCCACCGGAACTTTACCACCTTCCGTGTAGGGCGGAAGACGGCCCCTCGGGACGAGACACGCTCGCTGGACGGCGCCGCCGCCAGATTGATCCGCTTCGCTCCCGGCGATGTAACGGACGCGCGGTGGGAGGGAGGCTTCCAGAGCGAGGTCCTGGGCGGCCTGAAGGTAAACGGCGCCCCGGCGGGGTATTTCGAGTACGCGGTCTCGTTGCCGAACGACTTGGACCTGTCGCAGGTCAAACGGGCGTACCTGGTGGCGGAGTTGTCGGCTCGCCGGGTGCTCGGGCGAGACATCCGCGATCGACCGGGTATCGAGGGAGATTTCATGCGCGGAGAGGGCACCCACGACCCCGGCACAAACCCCAACGCCTACCCCATGACCGACGAAGGCAAGTCGCCCTCCCTGCTGTGGATCCGGGCCGACGGCGTGTCCCTGGGGCGGTTTTACCTGCCGGACGACCCCGCCGACCACCGGGGGATCCTCTCCTGGCACGCCCAGCTCGGGGATCGCCGGCTCCGGGAGGCGGGTACCTACGGCTATCTGATCGAGGCGCCGATTCCCCGGGACGTCCTGCGGAACCTCGCTCGGGAGGGCCGCCGGGAACTGGTGCTGCGCTTTGAGGTCGATTCGACTCTCCCCGGGGGGCTGGCCGTCTACGGCGAGCGGTTCGGCCGCTATCCCCTCGATCCGACGCTGGTGTTTATCATGGAAGGAGAGGGGGCCGGGTTCTAGGTTCTGGGGACTGGCGGTTGGGGGTGGGGAGGGGCGTTGGGTTGCGCGCAGCAGCCCGACAGCCCCCGATCCGAAACCCCAACCCCCGGTCCCCGGTCCCCAGCCCCAAGGGTGACTACTCATGACGATCGATTTTGAAGGACTGAACGTGGCAGTAACGGGTGGAACCGGCGCTTTGGGTTCGGCCCTGGTGGATCTTCTCCTCCAGGCCGGAGCGCGGTGCTTCATTCCAGCCGTCTCGTCCGAGGAGGTGGAACGCTTCGCCCATGGGGACCACCCGAGCGTGAGTCTCGCCGAAGGCGTCGATCTCACCCGGGAGGACTCGGTGGAGGCCTACTACGGGCGGATCCCGGACCTTTGGGCCTCGATCCACTGCGCCGGGGGGTTCGCCGCGAAACCCTTCGGGGAATTGCGGCTGACCCACATGCACGAACAGATGAGCCTGAATTTCGTCACCTGTTTTCTCTGCTGTCGGGAGGCGGTTCGCGGCATCCGCTCGCGCAACGACCGCCGGGGTGGGCGCATCGTGAACGTTGCGGCGAGGCCGGCTCTGGAGCCGCGCGCCGGCGGAGGAATGACGGCCTACACGGCGAGCAAGGCCGCCGTGGCGGCGCTGACCCAGAGTCTGGGCGAGGAGTTGGCCGCTGAGGGGATCTGGGTGAATGCCGTGGCGCCCTCGGTCATGGACACCGACGCGAACCGGAGGGCCATGCCCGGGGCCGACTTCGACCGCTGGCCCAAGGTGTCCGATGTGGCCGCCACGATAGCCTTCCTGGCCTCACCCCAGAATCGGTCGACCCGGGGTTCCATCGTGACCGTGTACGGGGCGGCCTGAGTCGGGCGGGCCGACGATTCAGCGAGACGGATGGACAAGGATTCGTCCTATCAGTTCATGATCGGACTCAACGCGGTCATCGTCGCGGTGACCGACGAAACTCCCCGCGTCCTCACGGTGCGGAGTTCGGAGCACACCCGTCGGGTGGACGGCGACCGGGTGGCCTTGCCCTTCGGCCCCCTGGACCCGGAGCGCGATCGAACTCTGGAGCGCTGCGTCCGAGGGTGGGTTCGGGAGCAGACCGGCCTCAGGCTCGGATACGTGGAGCAACTGTACACGTTCGGAGACCGACATCGCGACCCCATCGAGCGCCGCGGGGGCCCGCGCGTCATCTCCGTCGCCTATGTGGCGCTGGTTCGGGAGGGAAAGCTGGCGGGCAACAGCCGGGCTGGCTGGGTCGACTACTACGACTTTCTACCCTGGGAGGATTGGCGGGAGGGGCGGCCCTCGCTCATCGACGACGGGATTCTGCCCCGGCTGAAGGGGTGGGCCGAGTCGGCGGAGGAACGACCGATTCGGGACACCCGCCGCGAGCGGGCCGCCATCACCTTCGGGCTGGGCGGATCAAGCTGGGATGGCGAGAAAGTGCTGGAGCGTTACGAGTTGCTCTACGAGGCCGGACTGCTGGCCGAGTCGACGAAGACGCCCCCCTCCGGATCCGCCGGCCCGTCGTTGCCGGGACGGCCCATGGCCCTGGACCACCGACGAATGGCGGCCACGGCCCTGGGAAGGCTACGGGGGAAGATCAGGTACCGACCCGTCGTTTTTGAGCTGCTGCCCCCGACCTTCACGCTCTTTCAGCTCCAGCGGGTGGTGGAGGCGCTGGCCGGAGTTCGCCTTCACAAGCAGAACTTTCGACGGTTGGTCGACCGGGGCGGCCTGGTGGAGGGGACGGGAAGGCTCGATCTACACACCGGCGGGAGGCCCGCCGAGCAGTTCCGTTTCCGAAGGGAGGTCCTGCGCGAGCGCCGCGCCCCGGGCGTGGGTCTACCTGGAGGGTAATCCGCCGAAGGCAACCCGGAGGAGTGAGCGAGTGGCCATAACCGGGGCGCACTCGAGGGAATGAAGACTCGCTCCTCATTCCTGCCTGCCCGCGGGTCAGTCGCTGAAAATCCGCGCCAGGACGCGGTTGACTTCGAGACCCGTCGCACCACCGACAGCAGGCTCCCGACCCTCCAGTACCGCCCGGGTGAAGTCCTCGATCAAAGGCAGGTGCAGATTGGGATGGGGCGGAAAGTCCTCGGTCCTTTCCCCCCGGGCCGTCCTGATCCGGAGTGTCCCCTCGTTCAGCACGGGGACGTGGAGCGAGCCTTCACTGGCGAAAACCTCCAGGGTGTCCCGGGACTCGAAAGCGGCGTGGGTCACCGCGAGAACACCCTGGACGGCGTTTTCGAAGTCGAAAAGGGCCGTCGCCGTGTCCTCCACCTCCCGTACGTAGAGGAGGCGACCCAGGCTCGCGCGCGTCCGTCGGATGGGGCCGAACAGATGCAGCAGTATTTCGATGCGGTGGCATCCGAAGTCGAACATGGGCCCGCCGCCGGCGAGGTCCTTCTTCAGGAACCAGGCCCGGGGATGGTCGGGCGGAACGTTCCAGCGCTCGAAGGCGTCGATTCGAACCAGCACGGGCCGGCCGACCTCTCCCGACGCCAGGACCTCCCGGATCCGGCCGAGGATCGGGTAGAAACGCCGGTAGTAGGCGACGCCGAGCCTCACTCCGGCGGCCGCGCAGGCATCGATCATACGCTCGCATTGCTCGAGGTCGAGGGCCATGGGCTTCTCACACAGGACGTGCTTGCCGGCCTCGGCCGCCGCCACCGTCTGCTCGGCATGGAGGTGGACGGGCGTCGCCGCGTAAACGGCTTCGATGTCCGGGG
>CAYRCA010000496.1:0-428 GCA_964422565.1 uncultured Acidobacteriota bacterium
CGTGCCGTTGGTCAATCCTCTCGGAGGTGAACCACCGACCGGAGAGCCGTATGCGTTATGTGGTGAGCCCATTTATGTGGTGAAGCCACCCGAAGTGGCTGAGAAAAAAGGATGGTCGACCGAGACTTCACAACATAATTCGATCTGTCATGGTGGTGCCCTCTGAAAGGAGGTGCACCCTATGTTCGAGACGTTGTTCACGTACCCCGCCGTGCTTCGACGGCACCGCGAGGCCTCGCTTGCCGACGAGCGTCGGACCCGTCTCAGTGGGCTGGCGGCCCAGGATTGCCCTCGGGTGCGGTGCGCCGGCTACGCCTCGAAGACATCGACTGGGCACACGATCGAATTCGCTTCGCCCAATCCAAGAGCAAGCGCGAGGAGACGGCTCCCCTCGAACCCAGAGTCGGCAACGCCAGCGCACGATATTT
>CAYRCA010000496.1:438-3828 GCA_964422565.1 uncultured Acidobacteriota bacterium
CGGGGGCGGTCCGCCGCCGGCCCCGCTCGGTGGTGCCGGGGGTTCAGCCCCGCCTGGCCGCGCTCTCACGACAGACACGCCGGGCCTGGTGCGTATTGCGACCGTGGCACCACTGCATGCCGTCGAGATCGCAAGGACCGCTTTTCTCACGTTGCGCGCGCCGCACCGGCCGTTGTCGGCAAAGACCGACCAAGAGATAATCAAAGAGCCCGGCCTCGGCTTCCGAAAGCACTACGCTAAGTTCGAGGACATCTGGGGGCACCTGCCCGCAGTGTGGCTCCTGTCGCCGGACAACCTGTACAAATCACTCTGCGAGTGGAAGACCGGCCCCCTCCAGATACTTTTTAAGTTGCTCACCAACAAGTTCCTGTCGGAGGAATGGGTACTGGACTGGAATAGCAATCCCCTTGATTGCCTCTCGACTCCTATATTCACTTATTGTACACTTCGTTCAATTCTAGGCTCTCTGCCCGAATTAGCTTCAACCACCTATTTCGAGCCGGTGATCCGGATAGTCTGGAGCATCCATCATTCACCGAGCGAGGAGTTATCGACAATGATGTCAACACGCGAACTGAGGATTGTAACCATTTTGGTGACCTCGTATCTCGTCGCGGCGCCGAGTGTCGCCGACCCGGGTTCCGATCTCAACTCGAGCCCGAGAACCATCCCGGCGGTATCGCACCTCGATCTTCCGCTGATGTTCGAGGAAGGCGATGCAGAGGCAGCGGACGACGCAACTTTCGTCTCCAGGTCCGGGAAATTCGAGGTAGTCCTTTCCCACACAGGGGCCACCTGGGTTTCTCGAAGTTATTCAGGCGAACCGCGGGAGGTGGTCCGGCTGCGACTCGAGGGTTCGCCCGGCGCCAAACGAATTTTCGGGGAGGGCACCAATCCTGTCCGGACTCACTACCTCAAAGGGGCAAATGCGGGTAAGTGGCGGACCGATGTCCGAAATCATTCGAGGGTCCACATCGAGCAGGTCTATCCAGGCATCGACCTCGTCTTCTATGGGAATGGCCGGAACCTGGAATACGACTTCCTGGTCTCACCCGGGGCGGATCTGTCGCTCATCAATCTGGTTTTCGAGGGAACCGAAGGCATCTCGATCGATGGCAGCGGCAGCCTGGCCATCCGGACTCGCGCGGGCGAAATCCGCCATTCGGCGCCGAAGGTGTACCAGGAAAGCGAGGGCGAGCGGCAAATCGTCAAGGGGGCATTCCACCTGCTCTCGGAAAACCGGGTGGGATTCCGTGTCGGCTCATTCGATCCGAGCCGGACTCTCGTGATCGATCCCGTCCTCGACTACTCGTCCTATCTGGGCGGAAGTTCCGGAGACTTGCCGGCGGCGGTAGCGACGGACGCCGACGGGAACCTGTACATCCTGGGCTCAACCGGGTCCACCGATTTCCCCCTCGTGAATCCTTTCCAGGATGAGTTTGGCGGAGGTGGAAGTCCGAACGGGGATGTTTTCGTCACAAAGGTGGATCCGTCGGGAACGAGGATCATCTACTCCACTTACATCGGCGGTTCGGGCACTGATATCGGGAGGGGCATTGCGGTTGATTCCCAGGGCCAGGTCGTCGCCACCGGCACCACGTTCTCCCCGAATTTCCCTTCTACACCAGGAGCTTACCAGACAAACTGCTCCGGGCAGTGTCCCTTTGTCGTCAAACTGAGCGCTGACGGATCAGAGTTGGTTTACTCCACCTTCGTCGGGCGAGGAGATGGGTCGGCAGTGGTGGTCGATGCGCAGAGTCAGGCGGTAATCACCGGAAGGACCTCCGACGGAAGCTTTCCTTCCGTGAACCCTTTCCAAGACGAGCGCGGAGGCGGTTGGGACGCCTTTGTCTCTAAGCTCAGCGCCGACGGATCGAGCCTGATCTACTCCAGTTATCTGGGCGGCAGCGGAGATGAGAACCTGAACACGCGTCAGGATATAGCCATCGACCCGGCCGGGAACACCTATGTCGTCGGACGAACCGACTCGGAGGATTTCCCTGTTCTGAATGCCGTCCAGTCCACTCTCCAGGGAGACGAGGACGCGTTCGTAACTAAACTCTCCTCTCAGGGGACGCTAGTCTATTCAACCTACCTGGGAGGAACGGACGATGACGAGGCGCGCGGCGTTGCGGCGGACGCACAGGGCAACGCGTATGTCACCGGAACGACCCTTTCCAGCGATTTCCCGACTGCGAATGCCTTTCAGACGGAATACGGGGGCGGCGTGCCGATCGGCGACGCATTCCTGGCGAAGATTGCGCCTGCGGGCGGCAGTCTAGTGTTCTCAACGTACCTGGGGGGCGATGCCGGAGATATCGGGGCCGACGTCGCCCTGGACAGCGAAGGCCGCCCGGTTGTCGTCGGCAATGGTTCGTCGAACTTTCCGGTCGAGCGGCCGATCAGGAATTTCGACGGAATCGACAACTTCGTGGCCAAGTTCTCGCAGGACGGCTCCCATCTGGTGTACTCGACCCCGATTGGCGGCGGCGATCAGACCATCTCCGTTGCGACCTCGGGAACCAAGGTCCTGGTGGCGGGAAATATCTCCTCCGGATCATTTCCCATCCTGAAGGCGCTTCAGTTGCAGCCGCAGGGAGGCCGGGAAGGCTACCTGGCGCAGATCGCGGACACTTCCGCGCTCTACTTTGCGCAGTTTGGCAACGGTGGGGGCGGCGGCATCAGTGCGGTTTCGGACATCCTGCTGTCCAACTCCTCCGAAGCCTCGGCAACCAATGCGACACTGCGGTTTCGGGGAGATGAGGGTCAGCCGCTGGGCCTCAACGTGACAGTGACCGATGAGAACGGAACCAACCAGGCCCAGGTCCAAAACGGGGAACTGGATGTTGTGGTGCCTCCACTCGGCGCGGTTCGGGTCACCACTGACGGGGCCGGGACGGTTGTCGTTGGTTCGGTGACCGTCCAGCACGACGGCCCGCTGGGAGGCTCGATTCGCTTTCGCCTCACCCCGTTCGGAAATGCCGGCGTCGGTGAAAGTGAACTCGTCAGGGGCTTCATCAGCCCGGTCCGCAAGAACGACGTAAATACCGGAGTGGCCATCTTCAATCCCGAGGATAGACAGGTCGGCGTGACAATGAGATTGCGGAACCTCGCCGGAGAGCAGGTGCAAGGCGGATTGCGCGTTGATGCGATGGACCCGGGCGAGCATCTTGCCCGGTTCATTGATCAGTTATTTCCCAATGCCGATCTCGACGAGGATTTCGAAGGCACGATTACGGTCGAGGCGACGACGGCTAATGCCTTGATCGCCGCGACAACTCTGGAACAGGGACCGAATCCCGGGCAGTTTACGACGTTGCCCGTGACTCCGATCCCATAAGGTCCTGCTTGGAGGGAACCACGCGATTTCTCGGTTGCGCTGATGCTCGT
>CAYRCA010000497.1:0-3828 GCA_964422565.1 uncultured Acidobacteriota bacterium
CGCGACGGCGGCGGCCGCGTTCCCGAGAAACGCCCGGCGCGATTTCAGATTCTTCGTTGTCTTCGTACTCATCGTTCAGCCTTTCGAGCGCGACCCGATCCTCTCGAAGGTCGGGGCGCTCGGTCACGGGGTCTTCAGCGACGGAGCCTCGCCGAACTCCCTCCATTTTGCCGCGTGTCGTTCGGCGTCCGCCCCGCCCCGGTGGATCCAGAGCCGGTAGCGGAGCACCAGTGTCTCGTTCTCCTCGATCTCATGGCGGCGGCCCGACGCCGGGAAGGTCGGCTGGAGCCAGTTCAGTTCCGGATACCGAACCCAGTCGCCCGGGTAATCCGGATTGTCCGGATGCTGCAGGATCGAGACCGCGGTGGTCGATCGCCCTCCTTCGAACCGGCCCGCCAGCCGCGCCCAGGCCATTCGCGGGATCGCCGAAGGCGGATCGGTGTGCTCTTCGATCTCCTGGTCTTCCACCGGAGCCAGCCGAACATTCAGTCCCCCGTACAGTTCGGTCCGCCGGCGCGCCACCGAGACTCCGGCGGTCAGAGCGGTGAAGTGGAACTCCAGGTCGACGATCCGTTCCTCCCCCTCGCTCCGGTAGGCCCTCAGCAACGCCACCTCCCGAACGATCGGCTCCCGATCCTCCCAGAGCCAGCGGTTCTCCGCCTCGATCTCCGCGTAATCGCCGCTCCGGCGCAAATCGAACACGTCGGTCGGCCGGGCGAAGACCCTCTGCAGGGCGTGGAGGTCTCCCATCTCCTCGCCCAGCATCACTTCCGGCCAGGCCCAGTAGATCCCGCGGTGGTGCGGGTGATCCACCGCCCAGTCCCGAGTCAGTTCCTCGCCGTCGAGGCCATACAGGGGATGGATGTAATTGCTCCTCGGCCGGGCGTACCTCAGATTGGGCTCGGTCACCCGTTCCAGAACCGCTCCCGGCTCGACCATCCAATAGTTGTACTGGAGGACCGGCCGGCCCGCCTCGGCCAGAACCAGCTGGCCGCTTGACGGGTCGCGGAACGCCTCCATCGAGCCCGGATTCTTGATCTCACCGTCGGGCGCGTGACCGCATCCCAGGAGCAGGCAGGGCAGAACGGCGAGACGGACCGGGCGGTACCTCATGCCGTCACCGTCGTCGCCGGTCCTTTCGCGGATCTCACCCGAAGGCCTCCTCCGCCGCCCTCGAACTCCCCCGGGCGTCTTGCCTCATACGGAGAGGGTAGTGCGGGCGATCGGGAGGGGTCAAGGGGGGCGAACCAGATGAGGGTCGATCCGAGGAGGCGGACGGAAGGCTTCGGCAGTGCTTCGGGGTGGCGGAGAACGAATCCCTCGCCGCTCACGACTTCCCTCCGGAAGGGGCGAACTGGCCTACCGCCTGTTCGAAGGGTTCGTTCATGGTAGGCGGCCGATCTTGAAGCGAATGATGACCAGCCGGTCTACGCCGGAGCCGGAGTCGGGGATGATGGCTTCCGGGACGCCGTCGCCCGACAGGTCGTACAGGAGGATCCGGTCGTCCATGGGGTGGGGATAGTCGAGGGGCATCAACACGTTCGGACGATAAGCGCCGTCCAGGTACTCGAAACACACGAGCGCGCCCCTGTTCCCGTCGGTGATGGGTGCCAGCAGGGCGTCCCGGTTGCCGGGCAACGGGAAGGTCTTGACGTTCCAGACGCGATTCGGCGTGGCCCCGTTGACCTCTTCCGGCAAGGGTATCTCGTGACGCCTCCAGTTCTCCGAGCGTTCGTACCAGTAGATGACCGTGGTATCGAAACCGCCGACCACGAGGTCGCCGCCTTGCTTCGATCCGCCGAGATTGCCCATGTCCAGGTGCAAGGGGTGGGGCAGCGTGTCGTCTATGAGACGGCGGATGGCGGGCGTCGTCGGCGCGTCGGCGATCTCGATCCAGTAGAGGCCCGGTTTCGTGGCGGGATTTCGGGAGGGCATCCGCCGCGCGGTGTAGACGAGGTCCGCGGCGATGCCGTCGCCGCCCATGTCCATCCGCCTCGGCGCCAACCACCAGGCGCTTTCGTGCTGGATCAACACGTGGTCGCGCCAGTGCTCGGGGTCGAGGACGTCGTCGCCGATGAACCGCAGGTAATGCACGCCTCCGGTGCCGGGTCGGTCGCCTTCCCAGGTATAGACCAGCTCCGGCCGGCCGTCGCCGGTCAGGTCCGTCGCCAGCGAGGCCTGCAGGAACGGCCGCCCGCTCTGGACGACGGCTGTTTCCCAGTGGTCCGTGCTCAGGTCCCGAAGCTTATGCAGCAGGACGCGCCCGTTCGGCTGGTCGAGGGAGACGGCCTCCAGGTTGCCGTCGCCGTCGAAATCGGCCAAATCGTTGCCTTCGATCTCGCCCGATTCGCCCGGCTGCCGATGAATGGGGCGTTTCGTCCAGCGCCTGAAATCCCCTCCCTGTTCGAACCAGAAGACCTCGGCGTGCTTTCCGCTCGAGGCGAGGATGTCGATCCGCCCGTCGCCGTTGATGTCGCCGATGGCCACGCCGTCGCAGTCGGCGCAGGGCAGTTCGATGAGACTGTCGATGGCGACCTGGAATTCGTTTGTCGCGGTGTGCGTGGCGACGGCCATCCCCGCCAGGATGCCCAACGAAAAAATGCGCATGGCGATACCTTTTCCGGCGGCCGCCCGGAACCCCGGTTGAATCCCCTCGGGCCGCCGTGGAATTATCTCAGACCGCTTACTGCATCCGCATCCGGACGCGGCGGCGTTCCTCGCAGTCCGGCAGCGGCGCTCCGGTCTCGCGATCGAACTGATCCGGGGCCCGGACCTCCGGAACACGGTCGCCGGTGGCGGCCCGCCGGTCGTCCATGACCTGGCGCAGGAGGTTGAGAACCTGGATGTGGCTCGGGTCTCCCAAACGGTTGTTCATCTCGTGCGGATCGGTCTCGGCGTCGTAGAGTTCCTCGAACGGGCGCGGCCGGAAAAACGCCCCCATCTGATAGTCCGTCGGCGCGCCGGCATCGCGCAGCGATCGAATGGCCTGAAACGACGGTCCGCCGAGAGCGTCGACCGGCGGCGTGCCCGGCCGGTTGTGATAGTAGTTGCGAATGTACTATGGTGCACACCTCCCCGGCGGTTGAGTCCATGAGAAACACTTCCCCCAACGGAACGGCGCACCGGCGAGACGAGTCAAGCGACGACCTCGGCGTCTTCGACCAGTCCCTTCAAATCTTCGATGCCCACGCCCGGCGCGCCCGGGACGGACATTTTTCCGTCCCTGACCACAATCGCGGGATCAAACCAGGAGCCATAGGTTTCCGAGCCGAGTTTGTATTCCTGGTAAGTGCCGGGATCGCCGATGCAGGAAGCGAAATGGAGCATGTAGACGAAGCCGAAGCCTCCGGAGATGTGCGCCGTGGTCGGAATCCCGGCGACATCAGCCATGCGCGCCACCCGGATGGAGCGGATCATGCCGCCGTAATAGTGCAGGTCGGGTTGGACGATATCGACGCCACGGTTGGCGATCATCCAGCGGAACCGCCATTCGCTGTATTCCTGCTCCCCCCCGGCCACCGGGAGCGTGAGGGCGTTGGCGACAGACCTGGTGTCCTCAAGGTGGTCGAAAGGGCAGGGCTCCTCGAAGTAGACCGCCCCGACATCCTCGAGCATGCGGCCGATCTCGACGGCTCTTGGAGGATCGTAGGAGCTGTTCGCGTCGGCATGGATGTCGATGGCGTCCCCGAAGGCTTTCCTCACCAGGGGAATCAGCGCTTCCGTGCGCCCGGGCATGGCGTCGGCGTTGCGGCTCATGCGGCCTCCCACGCGGAACTTCAGCGCCTTGGCGCCGGACCTCTCCAACAGATCGCGGAGGTGGTCGATCTC
>CAYRCA010000498.1:0-3828 GCA_964422565.1 uncultured Acidobacteriota bacterium
TACACTCTTTCCCTACACGACGCTCTTCCGTTGGCTCGGCGGGCCGGACCCCTCCGTCCGTCTCCCCCACGAACCATGAGACGGCGATCTCCTGCTCCTTGCCATCCTCCCAGAGTTGGAAATCCTCCTTCGTCAGTCCTGGAACGGGCTGGCCGCCCTTCGTCACCCGGACCTCCAGCTGGACGAGACGCACCTCCACTCGATATTCCGCCTTCTGGGAGAAAAGGCCGGGCAAGCCCAGAAGACCCAGACAACAGACGATCGGGACGCACGCTCGAATTAGCAGGGTCATCAGCCTCCGAAGAAAAACCGGATGCCTTCAATTCTATGACAAGACTGCGGATTTTCCATAGAGAAAAGGGCCGACGGGGAAACCGTTCATCGAACGGGGTGGGTCCACCGAAGGTTACGAAGGGTCGCCCCGCCTCTTTCCGACGCGCCTTTGGCGTCCTCCCGGGGATCGGATGAGGCCGTTTGTGTTGCTCTGTGGATCGCCCCTCGCGGGGGTCGCGCGGTGTCGCAACCGCGCGCCTCAACCTCCCTTCGTTTAGAATCACCGCGAGGCAAGTCCATGAGCGATACCGCCATTTTGTTGATCAGCTCGCCCGATCGGAAAGGTCTGGTGGCCAGAATCGCCGAGTTCCTCTACCATCGCGGCGCCAACATCCTGCACGCCGACCAGCACCAGGACGCCGCAACCGGCCTGTTCCTGATGCGGGTGGAATGGGATCTGGAGGGTTTTCGTCTCCAAACGCGCGGCTTTGAAGCCGACTTCGGTCCTCTCGCCGAGAGTCTGAGCCTGACCTGGCGGATCGAGTACCCGGCGACACGGCAACGGGTCGCCGTTTTCGTTTCCCGCTACGATCACTGCCTGGTCGATCTCCTCTACCGACAGAAAAGCGGGGAGCTTCGGTGCGACATTCCCCTCATAATCAGCAACCATCCCGACACCGAGGATCTCGCACGCTTCTACCGTGTCCCGTTCCACCATGTCCCGGTCACGGAGGGAGGCAAGACCCAGGCGGAGCGCCGGCAAGTCGAACTGCTGGAGGAGGCTCGCGTGGACCTCGTCGTGTTGGCCCGTTACATGCAGATCCTGTCGGCCGACTTTGTGGCGAGATATCCCTGCCGAATCATCAATGTGCACCACTCCTTTCTTCCGGCCTTCAGTGGGGCGAGACCGTATCACCGCGCCTTCGAGAGGGGGGTGAAGCTGATCGGGGCGACCAGCCACTACGTGACCGAAGTTCTGGACGACGGCCCCATTATCGAGCAGGACGTGGTGCGCATCTCTCACCGGGATCAGCTCCAGGATCTAATTCAGAAGGGGCGGGATCTGGAGAAGCTGGTACTCTCCCGAGCCGTGCGCTGGCACACGGAGCATCGAATCCTGTTATATCTGAAAAAGACTGTGGTTTTCGACTGAGTTGACCCGTAGGGAGGACACCAGGCGGGTAGGGACTTCGGGATGATCGGTGGATGATCGGTGGATGATCGGTGGAGTCGGCCGCCGGCGAGGTTCTCCCTGCCCTCCTTGCGTTAGAGCGTCATGATCCGGTCCCGCATCAGGTTCTCCCAGGTCTGATCCGGCTCGTCAGCGAAGACGATCGAGGGATCGGCGTCGAAGGTGAGCCAATCCCCCTGGGCCAACTCGCCTTCCAGTTGGGTCGGCGCCCACCCGGCGTAGCCGAAGGCCAGCAGGAAGTCATCGGGGCCGTTTCCCTCGGCGATGGTGAGCAGGAGGGAGGCGCCCATGGTGAGTCCGATGTCGCCGACGATGCGACGGCTGGAGGAGGGCAGGGGAGAGCTGCGATGCAGGAGAAAGCCGCGGTGAATTTCGACCGGCCCGCCATAATAGACTGGAACCTCGCCATCATCATCGGGTGGAGCCATCCCCATCTTCGGAAAGATCTCGGCGAACCTGGCGGTTCTGGCCGGCCGGTTGATCACCAGCCCCAGCGCTCCCGTTTCGTCGTGTCTGAGCATATAGATAACGGTCTTGGCGAAGCGGGGATCCCGCAGATGAGGCGCGGCCGCCAAAAGTCGGCCCCGCAGATTCGACGCGTCCGCTTCGGACGCCTGGGAGTGGGGACGGTGGCCCGGCAGGAACAGAACCGCCAGAACCAGGACCCACGCGGGCGGAAAGGAGAGAAGGCTCTTGTCGGCGATTCTTCCCCGATCAAGACCACTCATGGACGTTGTCTTTCTTCTTGCGCCGTCGAGACCCACACCTTCCTTTGGATCTTCTTCTTTCTTCGGCCGGAAGCGCCGCTGCGCCCACCCTCGGCCGTAATCGGCCGAATCCGGTTGTGGTGCGGGTCCGACTGGATGCGCTCCCGCTAAGCCATCGTAAATCCGGGGCCGCGAAAATTCAAGCCGGCGAATCTGCCGACTTTGCTCGCCCACATGTGATCGTCGTCACCGTTTCGGCCCCGGCCGATTGCCTAGAATCGCGTCGCAGTGAGCACCGACAACGGAACGCACCGCTCAAAGGGATTTTCTCTGATCGAGTTGCTGATCGTCGTGGCGGTGATCGGCATCATCGCCGCTATCGCCGTCCCCAGCCTTCAGAGCTCCAGAAAAGCGGCGAACGAGGCGGCGGCCATCGCCCACCTGCGGAGCTGGACATCGGCGCAGGAACTCTACTTCCAGCGGTTCGGAGTCTATGCTGATGAGCACCGTCTCCTGGAGGAGCAGGGGCTGGCGGGAGAAGCGGACCCCAATCGACTGGGATACACTTTCAGCCTGGGCAATCCAGGGGTCTTGGACCAGTGGTGGGGGAGGGCCGGGCCGATCACGGAGGCGGTGACCGGCGATCGATTCTTCTATATCGACCAGACGGCGGTCATCCGATGGTCACTCGGCGGCGAGGCCGGATCGGAGTCCCCGCCGTTGGGATATTCCGAATGACGATGCGCCCCCGGCGGCGTAACTGGAGTCGAAGCTCGATGTGCTCGCCAAGTGACTTGGATCACTGAGGCGCTCCAATCCTTATCATTAGGCTGATACAATCGTGCGCGCATCGGATAGAGAATTGCCCTGGAGGGAGAGGAGGGAACGGCCGACACCGGCTGTTTCCCCTTATCTGTTCCGGGGACGGAGGCGCCGGCCGGTGCCGGGAAGGGAGGTCAACGCCTATGTGGACCGTCCGGCTCGCGAGGCCTGGCAAAGCGCGGCGCTGTTACTCTGCCTCTCCATTCTGGATGCCCTCCTCTCATTGCGACTGTTCAGGGACGACCGGTTCCACGAGCTGAACCCGCTGCTGTACATCGGACTCCAACACAGCGACATCACCTTTCTGGTTGTCAAGTTCTCTCTGACCCTCTTCGCGATCTTCGTGCTATTGATTCACTGGAACTTCGTGATTGCGTCCCGCCAAGTCCGGGTGGTGTGGCTGATCCGGACGATGATCGTCGCCTATGGGCTGATTGTGGTTTACGAGGTGCTCCTGCTCATGCACTGACCCGCGGCACTCGCTGGGACCGGTCCGCCGAGCCGACCTTTGCCGGGATCGCGCGGTCTGTCCGGCGGTTTCCGCTGGGTCAAGGGATCTATACGCCCAGGGCCGCGTGGGGCGACATCCTCCCCCCTCCGCGGGCATGAGGAACGATTGAAGAGGGGTCCTCCTTGAAAAGCGCACAGGAGCTGAAAAGGAACGGCGCCCGCGGGTGGGTCCGCGGGCGCCGTGACAGTAAGGAGGAGTAGAGTTACCTGTCGATTTTTTAGATGCAACTCACCGGAATCGGTTGCAGGTCGCGCAGCGAAACACCCCCGATCCAAGGCTGGGCACCCCATGTCGCCGACGTGGTGGACCGCCGAGCCGGCCCA
>CAYRCA010000499.1:0-3819 GCA_964422565.1 uncultured Acidobacteriota bacterium
TTGGCTGCCGACGAAAACTCCCCGGATCTCATCGTCGGTTACGCCAGAGGATACCGGACTTCCTGGCAGAGTCCCCTGGGAGAGTTCCCGAATGAGATCTTTTCGGACAACCTGGACCCGTGGAGCGGCGACCACAGCGTCGACCACCGCGAAGTGCCGGGCATCCTGGTGAGTAATCGCAAGATCACACTGAGCGAACCCGCGCTGCACGATCTTACCGTCGCGGTCCTCGCCGAGTTCGGAGTACCCCGTCCTCCCGAGATGCGGGGCCGCGATTGCCTGGAATGAAGGGCACCGACACTGCGATCCGAAGCGAAAAGCGGGGGAGGTTACCGGGCTTCGCGCCGGGGATTGGAGGAACAAAAGATGTTTGGACCGAAGATTAAGCTCGACAGATCCCTGTACGAGAAGATCAAGAAGTACTCCCGTCTGGCGGGCTACTCCTCAGCCGAGGAATTCGTCGTCCACGCACTGGAGAAGGAGGTTGCCAAGCTCGAGGATGCCGATTCCGAGGAGGAAATCAGGAAACGGCTGAAAGGGCTGGGGTACATTTCCTGACCCGCGGTCAAACGGACATGCGCATCCTTCGTTAACCCTGGTCGGGTGGAGCCAACTTCCGTGGCGACTCTGATTCACCATCTGCACACCGGAATCGAGATCGCGCTCGCCGTTGTCTTTCTGCCGTTCCGGGGACTGTCCCCTTTGGTTGCCCTCCTGGTTGCTTCAGTGCTTTCGGGCCTTTTCATGCTCTGGGTTTTCGGAAGATTCAGCCGGCCGGAACGGATCCGGCGAGCTAAGGACCGGATCCGAGGTCAGCTTCTGGGCGTCCGTCTGTACCAACACGATATCCGAATCGTGCTCCGACTTCAGGGCTCGATCCTCCGGGGCATCCTGTCGTACTTTCGGCTCAGCCTGCCTCCACTGTTGATATTGCTGATCCCCCTCGCGCTGATCCTCATCCAGTTGAACCGCCATCTCTACCACCAGCCTATCGCTGTGGGAAAGCCGCCGGTGGTAACCGTCCGGATGGACGAGGATTCCGATCTCGCGTCGATCTTGCTCGGAAACTCGGATGGCATCACCGTGGAGACGCCGACTCTTCGCGAACCAGGGCAGCGGCAGGTCTCGTGGCGCGTTCGGGCCGACCGAGCCGGGACCCTGACTCTCCGAATCGAGTCCGGGGGGCATGAGTTCCACAAGGAACTGATCGCCGGGGCGTCCTGGGCGCCGGTTTCACCTACTCGGACGCGGAGATGGATCGACCAACTCCTGTATCCAGGAGAGCCGCCGCTCCCGAAGTCCGCCCCGGTCGGTTCGATCGGAGTAGTCTATCCACCGCAGCGGATTCGAGTATTTGGATGGGAGGCGTACTGGCTCGTGCTCTTTCTCGTGGCCTCCCTGGCCACCGTATTGCTCCTGAAGAGATTCTTCGGCGTCGAATTGTAGAACCCGGGCATGGAAGTGCGGCACCGGCGAGCGGGGAAGCAAAGCGGACAATCCGCTGGGACCGCTCCGTAGCGGCTTGCACCGCCCGCAGTTCCTTTCCTTGCCCGGACCGGTTGCCGAGGTCATGTCGATCCACATTGCCGATGGGGGCGCCAGGGGGCCGCTTCAGCGGGGCGCGCCCGCCGCATCGTGGCCATGGGAGGCCGGGCTGGTGTCGTAGTGCAGTTTCAGCAAATCGAGACCCCAGTCGCCCTCGAAGTCGCGCCACACCGAATGGATGTGATTCGCGTCGTTCTGGGTGTTGTCATACTCGATAAGGAACTTCGGCGACTGCACCCGGTAGTAGTGCGGCCCGCCCGGCTCCACCACGCCGGCCCAGGCGAACCAGAGCTGGTCGCCGGACCGCTCGATCCGTTCGCGCCGCTGCGCGGCCATCTCCGCCGGCAGGTTGTCTACATACTCGGCAATGAGCTCGTCGAGCAGTGTGCGTTGCCCGGTCGTCATCTCAGAAGCCGGCAACCCGCTCGGACGGCCTTCCAGCGCGGCTTTCCGCTGGGTGGAGGTGAGAATGTCGGGATACGCCGTCTCGGACACCAGGGCGGTCTTGCGCTGTTCCTCGGTCAAGGCCGTCATCAGCGCGCGGCCTTTGTCCTCCTCGGCGCCGAGCACGCGCAGTCCCCGGCGCGGCCCGACACGCACTTCGGCCGGATTGGCTCCGAGAAACATGGGATTCCCCACGGCTTTACCTTCGACCACGGTGTAGTGCAGGCTCACGTGATGGCCTTCGAAGCGATAGCCCCATGTGCCGTCGTCGGACGGCTCCCCGAAGATGCTGATGTAGTACTTCTCGGGGTCCCGTCGGCCGACGGTGTCGTTCTCCAGCAGGCGCAGGATCTCCTCGAGGCTCATGATGGCGGTGGTCTTCATGTAACCCTGTTGGCTCAGTCCGGCGCCGAGCAGAGCGGCCGCCAGGTGTCGCTGGGTAGGCGTCAGTTCCTTCAAGGTCAGCCCGCCCCGATCGCGTCCGTAGTGGCGGCGGAAGTCGTTGTCGGGTACGAAGTGAAACAACAGGCGCTCCTCGCCCTCGAAGGAAAGCGCGGCCCGGGCGTGCTGATCCGGTGTGAGGGCGGCGAGAAAGCGCCTGGCGGTCTCCGCCATGCCGGGAGCGGCGTGGTGCGGATGAGCCAAGACCGGAAGACAGGCGAGCAGC
This sequence comes from uncultured Acidobacteriota bacterium, assembly GCA_964422565.1. Classification (GTDB taxonomy): domain Bacteria; phylum Acidobacteriota; class UBA6911; order RPQK01; family JAPXNP01; genus CAYRCA01. The sequence continues at coordinate 2,657 of CAYRCA010000499.1, forward strand.
AGACAGGACATGAAACGCAACATCGTCCGATTGTAGCGCGGTCAGGCCACCTCCCGCAGCGGCTTTTCACGTGCGGGGCCCACGCGCCGCCCAACCCTCCGAAGTCCGGCGCCGGCCGACTGGGACTCACCGGGTCGGGGAAGAGAACTTGTCCCCTCAAGCGACAACCTCCCGACGCGGTCAGATCCCGGTTCCGAGGCGGGTGGGGTCCGAAGGCGGACCAAGCGCTTCCTGTCCGAGAATGCGACCTCTTCGGACTGGCGGAACTGGCGGGACCCCGGGCTATCGGTCGACGTCCCAGGATTCCGCTCCGGTGGCCCAGATGCCGTAGGCGCCGGCCTCCCGGACCACCGCCGCCACACCCGCCCTCTCCCCCCGGCCAGCTAGAGCCACACGTTCAACGCTGCCCGTCGCATCCCAGCGAATCGGGGCGGCGAACGAATCGTTGAGCGCGGCCGTCAGCGCGTGGCCCCGCCCGGTCCGTGCCAGAACGCCCCAGTGAATGCCACCCACCCAGGCCACCAGAAGGCGCCCGCCGGCGAAGGCAGTCACCGGACGAAGATCGTCACGGCCGTCCGCGGCGCTCACGCGGCTCACCTCCGCGGCGATTCCACGCGCATCGACCCGAGCCGCCATGATCTCCCAGGCCCCTTCCGAGGAGTCCTGCCAGACTACGAATGCCTCTCCGCCGACCGCGGAGGCCCCCCCACAGCACTCAATGGCCCCACCGGGTTCGGGCCGGTAGAGCAGGTCGGGTCCGGCGACGACCTCGGCGGACGCCGGATCGAGAACCGCGCCGTAGATTCCGCGGTGGTCTCCTCCCCACTCGCCCCAGAACAGGAACACCCGACCATTTTCCAGTGCCACGGCCGCCGGTTGCTCAAGCCCGCCGCCTCGCGCCCGAAGTGTGATCCGCTCCCCGTGCCGACGTCCGTCGAGGCGGTGGATCTGGAGGTGGATTCGCCCCGCTTCGTCGCTCTGTCCGGGCTCGGCCACAGCGATCCCCAGCTTCTCCCCGAGTCGGAAGAAGGTCCACAGAATTCCCGGAGGCGGGCTCTCCAGATCTATCGGTCCGGTCGGCGGCGATCCATCGGACGGGATTCGCACGAACCGATCGCGGCTCAGCAGAAGCGCTTCCTCGTCCCCCCCGAGAAATCCGCGGA
>CAYRCA010000500.1:0-3810 GCA_964422565.1 uncultured Acidobacteriota bacterium
GACTGGCGCTCAACGAGGAAAGGCTTGTCACGACAGCGGAGTCGTTTCAGGCCCACGTTGAGGAGTTGGGTGACGCCTTTCAGCTTGCGCGGAGGGATGCTCTGGACGCACAGGAGACCGCCGGAGAGGCGATGGAGAAGGCCACCCTGGTCGAGACACGCCTTTCGGCCCTCGACAGCTACGTCGAGGCGACCCGGCTGGTCGTGAACTTTGGATTCGACAGCCGGGAGTTGTCCGCCGAAAATCGGCAGGAGCTCGATCAACTTGCCGAACAGGTGGCGCGGCAGCGGGGCTATCTGGTTGAGGTGACTGGTTTCGCCTCCTCGGACGGCGATCCGGCCTACAATCGAAGGCTCAGTGAGATGCGCGCCGACGCCGTCGTCGCCTACCTGGCCGAGCATAGGGATATCCCACTGTGGCGAATCGTGCGCCCCCACGGTTTCGGCGAGAGCAACCCGGTGGCCGATAATTCCACCCGAGAGGGAAGGCATATGAATCGGCGCGTCGAGGTTCGGGTGCTGAAGAGCGAGGGGCTGGTTGATGACCGCGCCGAAGCGGTGGCCTCCAGCCAGACTGCCTCAAGACCCTGAAGAATTGAGGTTCTTTCGATCCTCCCCCAGCAGTCTCGAGGGCGGTCCTCGAGACTTGACCGGGCCGGTCGGCGCGATCCGCTTCACGCCGATCGGCCCGGCCCATGTTTACGGGCGGTGTCGCGTAGACTGTGGGAGCCTGCCGGACGGGCCGCTCCCCGCACCCGAACCGACGGGTTGGCACGTGTAGGCGGCGCGGGGCGCTAACGAGCCTCATCCCGGAGAATGTGGAACAGATCGGCGGCCTCGTCCACTGACTCTCGGACTTGGTCGCTCACCCCCTCCAGCGATTCGACCTCGAGGCCCAGTGCGTTCAGCACCGAGCCGGGCAGGAGCGGTTCGAACGATGCGACTGGGTCTCCGATGCCCGCCTTGTGCGACAGCAAGTCGGCCAGCGCCGCCGCGGCCAACTCCCGGATGTAGGGTCCGCCGTAGGATTCAAAGTCGTACAGGTGGGAAATCACGTCCACCAACAGGGCAGGGAAGCACCACTTTCTGGCGACCCAGCGACCAACCTCGGTGTGGGTCGCCCCCAGATGACTGCGTTCCACCTCCGTCAGGGGGAGAGACTCCCGTCTCGCCGTCTCCACAAGCTCGCGGTAATCGTCGCCGAGTTGGAGGCCCATGACGTATTTTCCGATGTCGTGCAGCAGGCCAGCGGTGAAACAGGAGGCGCCCGACTTCGGGTGCGCCTTCTCCGCGACGAGCTTGGCCGCCGTGGCGGCACCGAGCGAATGCATCCAGAACTGTCTCGGATCGAACGCGGTCGGTTGATTATGGGACAGGTTTCCGAAGACCGAGGTTGCCAAGGCAAGGCTCCGGACGGAGTCGAACCCCAGCACGACAACCGCGCGATGAACGGTGTCGACCGACCGGCCGAAGAAGGCGGAGTTGGCCAGACGGAGCACGCGCGCCGAGATGGCATGGTCCATCTCCAGCAACGAGGCCAGCTGCTGGGCCGAGGTATTGGTGTCGGAGGCCGCCTCCAGGATGCGCGACATGACCTCCGGCAAGGTTGGGAGATCGTGGAGCCTCAGCAATCTAGGGTCGATGTCTCTTCTCAAGTCCTCTCACAGCCCGGCGAGTTCCATGCCTCACGTGGGGCACGCCCGATAGTACCAGAGATCGGCGGGACCAGCGAAGTGTATATGGCCGCCGAGCCGCGCGCTGCTCACCGGTTGTTACCGGAGCCGGGCACGGGAAGCTCCTCGGAGTGCTCCGACCGGGTCAGGGATAGATTCCTCTGAACCGGATGGCTTCGTGCGCCCTCTGGATGGCCACGATATAGGCCGCGCAACGGGAATCCACCCCGAATTTCCGGGCGACATTCTGAAGCTCGTTGAATGCCCGTATCATAACTTCCTTCAAGCGGCGGTTCACCTCCTCGAGTTGCCAGAAGTATCCGGTGTTGTTCTGAACCCACTCGAAGTAGGAAACGGTGACGCCGCCGGCGTTGGCGAGGATGTCCGGCAGAATGATCTTCCCATCGCCGTAGAGGATCCGGTCGGCCTCGGGCACCGTCGGTCCGTTGGCGGCCTCGGCGATGATGCTGGCCTTCACCTTGGGCGCGATGCGCTTGGTGATGGCGTTTTCCAGCGCGGCGGGAATCAGCACGTCACAGTCCAACGTCAGGACCTCCTCCCGCGAGATGGGCTCGGAGTCGGGGAAATCGGCGACCGAGCCGGTGACCCGCTTGTACTCGATGAGCCGATGTGGGTCCAGACCCTGTCCGTTGAAGATGGCTCCCGTCGAATCCGATGCGGCCGCGATTCTGCAGTCGTGCTCATCATGCAGGAGTCGAGCGGCGATGGATCCGGCGTTTCCAAAGCCCTGAACGGAAACGCGCGCATGTCTCAACTCCAGGCCGCAGTACTTCGCCGCCTCCGCGATGACGTAAACGCAGCCTCTCGCGGTGGCCTCCTCCCTCCCTTCGGAGCCGCCGATCGACAGTGGTTTTCCCGTGACGACTCCGGGGACGCTGTAGCCTTTGGACATGCTGTAGGTATCCATCATCCAGGCCATGACTTGGGAGTTCGTGTAGACGTCGGGAGCGGGGATGTCCCGCTGGGGACCGATGATGTGCGAGATCTCGGTTGTATAGCGTCTGGTCAGATTCTCCAGCTCCATCCGGTCCATCTGTTTCGGATCGCAGACGACGCCCCCTTTGGCGCCCCCGAAGGGAATGTTTACGACCGCACACTTCCATGTCATCCAGCTTGCCAGAGCCCGGACCTCGTCCAGGGTCACCAGGGGATGGTAACGGACCCCTCCCTTACCCGGCCCGCGAGCCGTGCTGTGCTGTACGCGATAGCCGGTGAACATTCGGAAATCGCCGTCCCGCATCTCGACGGGGAAGTGCACGGTCAGTTCCCTCTCCGGCAACCTCATCTGCTGGCGGATGTTGTGGTCCAGATCGAGAAGTTTTGCGGCGTGGTCGAAGTTCTCCAGAGCCACTTCGAAGGGATTGAATCCGTTCTCGTTGTCACTCTTGCGTTGGGGTTGCTCGGGCTCGACTGCCTGCGCCTTCGCCATTGTCTTTCTTCTCCGATTCGGAAACCACGGTTTTCGCCCATCCGCCCGGCGAAACGATCTCAAGATCTCGCGGTGGGGGCGCCGATTGGATCCTGTCCCCACAAGTGCGGGACGGGACCGCTCAGACTCTTCCGGCCGGGCGGATTAAAGGGCCGTTCCGGCGAGCCGAGTTGACAAGGATTACACATTTTCGGTCCGAAGGAAAATAGACTCGAAAGAAAAAGACTGCGGGGGAAGGTGGGGATGGAGCGTCTGACATAAGGGAGGCCGTCCGGACGGGCGCCTGTCGCGGGGAGGCGGTTTGAGTTCGGTCCGACCGCCTCCCTGCGGGGAGGCGTCATCCGGGGGTCCCCCGCCTTCCGTGCTCCCGTCGGCCGGTCGCGGTATGCGTGGTCGACTTCCGGGCCCGATCCGTCCGATCCGTCGAGCTGAGGAGAAAGCCGCCGCGGGCTCTGCTATCCTCTTGGCTGCAAAGACATCGTCAGGTGGATGGAAACGTCTTTTCCGGAGAGTACTCCATGCCGAGAGCCGCCAGTGTTCGCTGCACCCGGGCCACCCTCTACTTTTTGCCGGTCGAAACCCGTATGCCGCTTAAGTTCGGCTCCGAGATCCTGACCTCCGTGACCTGTGCCCGGGTGCGCCTGCGGGTGGCCGCCGACGACGGGCGCACGGCCGACGGCTGGGGCGA
>CAYRCA010000501.1:0-3803 GCA_964422565.1 uncultured Acidobacteriota bacterium
CGCCGAGAAGTTGACACAGTATAGGGATCCGGGCCAGCGGAGGGCAAGCCCCGATGCGGAGGGTCCCGGGGCGAACGGGAGTGGGGCGACGCGCGACGTGTCGGGAAGAGGCCGCGGCACTCAAAGAGACGGGGCACCGGTTGAAGTATGAGCGGAAAACACCAGACCAGCCGCCCCCCGGCCGGCTTCACCCCGAACCGGACATTCGGTATATTCGACAAGATCCCAATTCCGCGACGCGATTCGAAACTCGATGCGGCTCGCGGGGGCGACCGCGAAGGAATGAGACGATGCGTATCACCATAGCCCTTCTCCTTTCGCTTCTTGGATGCGCCGGAAAACAGCCGGTGCGGGAGATCTCTATCCAGATGGAGGCTCCCGACGGAGGCTGGAGCATCTCGATCGTGGAGGCCTACCGCGTGGGCGACGAGATTTGGGTAATCTCCGAGTTGTCGAGGGCGTCGGGTATGGCGGTCCAAGCGATCACTTCGGTCTCGGATCGGATCCGCCTCGAGGCGCCGGATCTGCCGGTACGGCACTTCGTGATCGGAAAGACATGGGGCTGGACGGGTGAGGAGGCGGTCACCTATATCGAGGACTTGTCCGAGGTCGCGGACCGTCTCGAGCGGGGCACGTTGCTTTATCGACGTCCGGAACCCGCCGAGGACCGGAACGGAGGCTGACGGCCCGACGCGGCGTCCCCCCCGACTTCCTCCGACGGGAAACCGACGACCATCGAGCGGTCGGCGATCGGCAGGCGGCAACCGCTCGGCGCCGCCTGCTCACTGCTCGTTTCATCGTTTTCGGGTGCGCCTTGCTCATGGCCGCGCGAGAGCCCACCCGCGCGCCTCGGAGAAGGCCGTTTTGCGGCCGGTGACCCGAGTCACAGAGCGCGGCCGCGCGTCGGAACTACGCTGTATGCGAACAGAACCCCGGCCCCGGTCCGGGAGGGGGGGAAAGTGGAAGAACGGCGCAAATTCCGGCGATGGCACTGTTCCATCATCTGCACGATCGACCTCAACGGAGCGCGGAGTCCGGGGACGGTGGTGAATCTGTCCTTCAACGGCGCCCGTGTGGCAACAAACATCGGGGTTCCGAAGGAAGGGACGCGCCTCGTGCTGGATCTCCCTCACGACCAGGGCGTCGTCTCCCTGCCCGCCACCGTCGTTCATCGGGAGGACAACGTCATCGGGGTGGGCGGCCGTTTCGGTCTGCTGTTCGAGGAAGCCCGGGAGGACATCGTCCGCAAGTTGATGCCCCACTTCGAGGAGTACATCACCCAGGAAGAGTAGGAACAGCCTCCCCCGGATCCCCGCCGAGGCCGTTTCGGGGAGGAAGCGAGTATATCCAACCGCTCTTCAGACTCTCGTGAAGCTTCTCTGAGTTCCTCGTCCATGGCGAAGTCCGATCCGCAAGGGCGGTCATTCCCCTGTAAGTCCGGAGCCTGGGAATTGACGGCGGACGGCTGATCGCTCCGCCTTCCCCGCATGGTCGCTCTCCGCCGCTTCCATGCCTGTCGCTTCCATGCCTTCCGCACCTCCGCCGTCTCGGGTATACTGCGGTTCTCTCGTTCCCGCGCGCCGGAGTGGCGGAACTGGCAGACGCACCGGACTCAAAATCCGGCGGGTGGCGACACCCATGGGGGTTCGACTCCCCCCTCCGGCACTTTCGTTTCAATGGTTTAGCGCGGTGCCCAAGACTCGCTTCCCATTCGTCGAGTTCGAAACTTACCCTCTTCTTACCCTGTTTTGGATTTTTGTCTCATGGGAACGACCCTCGATGCGGCTTTGCGCTCGGCTGCGTGGAAGTCCGCAAGCTTGGCGACTCCCTCCGCCAAGTCGGTCTCGCTGACGATGGCGTAACGGCGATAGACCGCCTCTGTTTTGTGTCCTGTTGGCTTCATGGCCACCGACCGGGAGACACCGGCGCGTTCGAGACGACGGACGGCGGATCTTCTCAGATCGTGCACCAGGGCTCCGGGCAGGGCGGCCTTTTGTCGGGCGGTCCGCCAAGCGGTATCGTACGACCTGATAAACCTTCCGTTCCGATGAAACACCCAAGGGATGATCTTGCCTGAAGCTTCTTGGGCCTTGTCCGTGTAAGCCCGCTGCAACCGGAGGACTTCCTCCAGTTCCGGGAAAGCGCCGAAGGGAAAGACGCGCCCCTCGTCATTCTTTGTGCTCCCAGGATCGAGGCGAACGACCTTGGCCGTCCAGTCGACCTGTCGCCATTGGAGAAGCAGCACCTCGCGCTTCCGCCAGCCCGTCAGAGCGATGAACCGGATGGCCGTCCGCAGCACCTCGGGAAGGTGGGACAGGATGCCCTCCAACTCGGGGTCTTCGATGAATCCAGTTCGCGTGTTGCGCACGCGCACGCCGGGAACGTGGGGCACGTGCGGGAGCACTCGGTTTGGCGGGCGAGATTGAAAGCGCGCTTCAGGATGGCGAGGTGGTACTCGACCCCTCTTGGGGAGAGTTTCTCCTCGTCGCGGAGCCGATCCGCCAGAGCGTTGATGCGCGTTGCGGTAACGGTCACGGCCTTCGAGTCGGCGCCGAGCAGGGTCTCCAGCCGGCCGATGATCTGGGCAACCTTCGGAAAACCGACCACCTTAGCCCCAAGGTGGGTCCATGCTTGGAGACCGCCCCTCAAAGTCGGTAGGCCAACCCCTTTCATTGGTTCATTGGTGAGGGAGGTCAGGAGTCTACTCCTGGGTAGGGATAGGCTGTGGGTCTTCTTGCTTCGGGAACCCCTCATTCCGACTGTCTCCAATGATCGGTATCTCCTTTCAGCCGCCCATCCTCAGTCAGAGATGCCGCGCCAACCTTGCGAGAACGTAGGCCAGTACCGACAGAAAAAACCAAGGGATGGCGCGTTTTGGGTGGCATCGTCGACAACCTCGATTCCAACCGGGCGCAGACCTTCCCGGTCTACGACAAGTTGAATCGGTTGAAGGAGTACGCGAGCAACGGGTACGGAGGCATCGACTTCGACTGTAATCGTTGGGGCAATCGGAAGAAGCGGTGCGGTTCGGGCGGGGCGCCGACGATGAACCCGACGGTGGGGACGAACAACCGGGCGACGGCGCGCCGGGACCCGGAGGAAGACAGGCATCCCTGCCTGTCGCCGCGGATTCCGAAGGACCCCAGGCAGGGGGCGGGAATCCAAGGAAAGTGCGAACGACGAAGTGCGAATGAGTCTGGCCGAAACGACGTCGAGGGGCGGGGGCCCAGCGAGCTCCCTGGTACCTATCGTTCTCGAGCGTTCAGCAGCACGACATCCACGAGGCGGTCTCCATCCAAATCGGTCAACTCGGCCAGGGGCACATCGCCGGCGCGGAGCTGCAACACCTGACCGCCCTTCACGTCACTTTCGATCAAACGGCCGACAATCGGACCATCTGCAGCAGCGCGCTGCGCGCGTTCCTCAAAACGTCTGAAGACATCGGCGCCCATGATATCGATCAACACGTTGCGGTCGATATGGTCCGGTCGCGGTATGCTTCGGGGCACGCGAAGGATGATGTTTTCCCAACGCTCTCGCTCCCATCGGGGTGAGTACCCGCCGAATCCCTTTTCGACGCACCACTGCCAGCCGAACACGGGATGACCCTCGCCGGTCCGGCAGAACGCGGGAACGTCTCCTCGCTCACCGTACTGTCCGCCTCGTCCTCGTCCTCGTCCGCTCGTTGCCCCTCGCTCGCCGCGCCCGCCGCGCGGTACGGCCACGGGAGCATCCCGATCTCGGGGCGTCCGCCGGGGAATCGCCACCTGCCCCCGTCGAGTCCTCACTTCCTCGCCGCCCAT
>CAYRCA010000502.1:0-3793 GCA_964422565.1 uncultured Acidobacteriota bacterium
GCTCTTCTCCACGTGCCTGGCCAGGGGATGACGGCGGCCGAGGAACTGGGCATCGCCACCAAGGCGGACCGGCCGTTCTTCAATCCCCTCAAGCGGGATTACCCGATGATGGAGGACACGGCCAGGGACAATCCCTTCCACCGTTACGAAACCTTCACCATGGTACAGAGGCCCCCCGAGATCAAATACGGCGACCTCAGGGAGCTGGTGAAGGTCGATGTCCGGTACGACAACCTCCCCTTCCGCCTCGAACCCCATTACCTCTACCTCAGTCCCGATCGGGTCCTGGTCCCCGTCACGGTTCAGCTGGAGAACAAGGACTTGACGTTTGTCGAGCAGAACGGGGCGCTGGTCGGCCAGGTGGCCATCTACGGAGTGGTGACGACCATCTCGAACCGGCTGGTCGCGGAATTCGAGGACGATCTGGTCGCGAACCCCTCGTCCGACGATCTGCGGAGCGGGTCGGCCGGCCGATCCGCCTATCAGCGCATTCTTTCGCTGGACGCGCGTCAACGCTACCGCCTGGACCTTGTGGTCAAGGACCTCAACAGCGGGAAGGCAGGAGTCTCCCGGTCCGGGCTGATTCCGCCCGCTCTGTCCGATCGGGAGCTGTCGACGAGTTCGGTGATCCTCGCCGACGCGATCGATCTCCGGGAGGATTTTTCCGAAGCGGACGAGATGTTTGTCATTGGAGATCTGAAGGTCCTGCCCAACCTGGATCACACGTTCCAGTCGGGGGCGCTCCTGGGGATCTATTTCCAGGTCTATAACTCTCTGATCGATCAGTCCACGTTCCAGCCTTCCCTGGGTGTCTCCTACCGGCTTCTGAAGGAGGGCCGGGTCATAAGACAGACGGCCGACGCGGAGGGCGAGTCGATCCAGTATCATTCGCCCCGGCGGATCGTCTGCGTGAGGCTGCTCAGTCTTGCCGGCCTGGAAGCCGGGGTCTACGAACTTCAGATCACGGTGGAGGACCGCCTGAGCGGCGGGGTGGTTCAGCTCGGCGAGCGGCTTTCGATCCGGGAGCCGCGACAGACGGCGATGAGTCGTTGAGCTTGGCCGGATTTCGCCCGACGGGCGGCGTGCGGTCGGCGTCGAATCGGCGACGCTTTGCCGCGGGAAGCGGGTGAAGAAATGCGTTCTTTAAGGTTCGTTGGTCCCGTCTGCTGTTTTCTCCTCGCGTCTTTCCTCTGCGGTCAGGGGGGGAGCGGAGACGAGAGCCTGTTTCTCACGGGACGAGTGGCCGCCCACGACGATTCGCCCCTGGAACGTCCGGTTCAGCTCGATCTTTTCTGCGGAGGCCGGGTGCAGCAGCAGGTGTTCTCCTCGGAGACCGGTTCCTTTTCTTTTGTCGTGGAATCGCGCAAGGCCCAGGAGTGGATGGACGCGAGCGCGGGAAGAGACGGCGGCCTCGACCGGAACAGCCACTGGAACAGCTCCATCGACAAGGAAGGCGTGTTTGCCGCCAGCCGCTTCAAGACCTTCAACCTGAGCGGTTGCCGAATCCAGCTCAGCGGGAATCAGGGTTTATTCGCCAACGCCATCAATCTGAGCAATCGCAGTGTGTTCGACAATCCGAACGTGGGTATGATCGTCCTTTACCGCGACGGATCGAGCCGGAGTCCGACCGTCGAGGCGGCGGAGCTCCTGGTGCCGCCCGCGGCGAGAACGGCGTTCGCGAGAGCCCTCGAAGAGATCTCCAAGGAGAAGCCCAACCGAACGAGAGCTCTGAGAGAGCTCGCTAAAGCCGTCAAAGAGTATCCCGGTTTCGCGGAGGCGTTGCAACTCCGGGGCGAGCTCCAGCTGGAGCAAGGGGAGCGGCAGGCCGCCCGGAAATCTTTCGAAGAGGCGCTGTCGGCCGACCCCGGTTATCCGAAGCCCTACCTGTCGATCGCTCGACTGGCCCTTTTCGACGAGAACTGGGAGGAAGCGGCCCGGATGAGCGAGCGGATGCTGAGAATTCTGCCGAACTCCGCGCAGGGCAACTACTTCAACGGCTTGGCGAACTTCTTTCTCGGCAGGGAAGAACCCGCCGAACGCGCCCTGCGGTTTCTCAAGGACGAGGGCTTCGGCCGGCGATACCCCATCGCTCTTCTCCATCTGGGCATTATCGACGCCCGGCGGGGCCGGATCGCCGAAGCCGCGGAGGAGTTCGCCTCGTACCTGGAGAATATGCCGCCGGATGAGATCCCTCCCGGCCAGAAGGAGCGGCTGGAGAGACAGCTCGCCGCTTGGGGTCGGGAAGACTTGATTTCCGACGGGAAACCCGAAAGCCCCTGACCCGCGGGCTTTACGGGCTAGCGGCCTTCAAGCGTCAGGGTCGCGCCCGGCAACCGCCGCCCCTCCCAAGTTCCACCGCTGAAACCTCGCGACCGTCGAAGGCCCGCAGACAAGTCGTCCAGCGGTAGCTTTGCGGCATGATCCGATACCGCGGCAGAGTGGGAACCGGGGTGTCTCCCACTCCGGTGACGCGGTGGTCGAGGTTGACGGTGATCGACGAGTCGCGCCGAAGCTGGAAGGGATAGAGGGCCCGAAAAAGGTTGTCCTGGTCGAACTGGTGAACGCTGAACTGCAGGTCGTCGCCGGTCATCCACAGGCCGATGCCGTCTTCCCCGGTGAGCGTCAGCCAGCGAACATCGGTCCGGTTCCCGTGTTCCTGAGGAATCAGATAGGGGACGTACTCCTCCTCGACTCGGCCCCGGAAGACGCCGACGCGGGCTCCGGTCTTTCGATCCGGATACGTTTCGAACGGCCCTCTTCCGAACCACTGAAGGTTCTGAAAACGGTCGGGCATCTTGAACCGGACTCCGATCCGCGGGAGCCACATGGGGACGCCGGGCATCCAGTCGGGGAATTCACCCCGGGGCGTCGCCTCCTGCCGAAGCACCAGCTCGCCGGAACCGAGGAAGTCCAGCTCCGTGCGGATCAGGAAGGCCACCGGCGAACCCGGAGCGGTCAGCGACTCCTCCACCACCGCGCCGACCCGCCCTCCCGGCCCGCGCTCGAGCCTCACGCGCGGCGCCGTCGACTCGAGCCGATCAAGGCCGATGTCGTACCACTGATACGCAATGGGCGGGTTTCGCCATTCGTCGAGCTCGTTGGCCGTGGGCGCCCGCCAAAGATTCAACCGGGGCCCGTCGTCGAGCAGCTCGATTCCTTTGTAACGCCAGGAAGTCAGACGGCCGGTGGTCCTGGAAAGGGTCCAAGTCGAGTGGGCGCTCGCGACGACCCATTCCTCCGGCCCTTCGACCACCTGGACCCCGTCTTCCCGCGCGGGCGAAGGCGGGGGTTCTCGATACGGAAGGAAATGCTGTTCCCATGCCACCTCGTGGCCGCGGTCCGCCCAGAGAGTCGGTTCGGCGAGGAGAAAACGAAAAAGGACCCAGCGCTCCGCGCCCGGCGCCGGGGCCGCCTCCGTGATCGACCTGGACGAGCTGCGCCGGCCCGCGTGCTATCCCGGCGCGCCCGGCGCCGTCGAGATCGTGCAGACGCACATCTCGATCGTCTGTCTGGCCGGCGACCGCGTCTACAAGCTGAAGAAGCCCGTCCGGCTCCCGTTCCTCGACTTCTCGACGCCCGAACGCCGCGAGCACTTCTGTCACGAAGAGGTGCGGCTGAACCGTCGCCTGTGTCCCGACGTCTACCTCGGCGTCGTGCCGCTACGGCGGGGCGCCGGCGGTCTCACGTTCGGTGACGACGGCGCCGTCGTCGACCACGCCGTGCTGATGACGCGGCTTCCGACCGACCGCATGCTCGACCGGCTGCTCGCGAGCGATCAGGTGCGCATCGAGGA
>CAYRCA010000503.1:0-3772 GCA_964422565.1 uncultured Acidobacteriota bacterium
GACGCGTTCCACCAGCCGTTCGATGTTGCCGTATCGGTTCTTCTTCATGCCGCTGGCGTTGGTGGCAATCCAGCCGCCCAGGGTGGACAGTTCGATACTGTCCGGTTCGTGACCGCAGGTCAACCCCTGATCCAGCAGCTGCCGCTCGAGATCCATGCCCAGGATGCCGGCCTGAACGCCGGCCCGGAGGTTGTCGCGGTCGATCCACTCGATCTTGTTCATCCGCCGCATGTCCACGGAGACGATCATCCGGGACTCCTCGACGGGGAGCTTGAGGGCGCAACTCACGCTGGTTCCCCCGCCGTAGGGAACCAGGCAGACGCCGTGTCGGGCGGCCAGCTCGACGATCCGTGCGGCGTCCTCCTCCGCTTCGGGGTGGAACACCATGTCGGCATAGCGATCCAGCCGGTCGTAGAGGACCCGGTACACCTCGTCGGTCGTCGTCTGGCCATGGCTGTGAAGCAGGCGGTCCCGGTCTGAGTAGGAAAACTGGTCCGGCCGGAAAGCCGACTCGACGGCCCGACAGAACTCCGGTTGGCGAACCGGGGGCGCCACCGGCTTGTTCTCGACCTCCCTCTTGATGTCGCTCAGGTCGAGGCGAATCCCCAGGACGGTCTCCACGTAGGGGATGAAGTCATACATACGGTAGCCGGACAGGGGATAGCGCCGGCCCGTCAACTCAACGGCGCCATCGCTGTGGACGATGAACTGCGTGTCGGCAAAGCCCCACTTGTGACCCCAGGGTGTGTTGTCCGGTTGTGTGGGGGTTGCGGTTCGACGTTGTGCCATGGTTGAGCCTCGCCCCGTCTGGTAGGATTCAGCCGAGCACGCTGGCTCAGGACCCACCGACCGGCGTTGATTCTATGGGTCGTACAGAAGGCGAGTCAAACCCGGGCCTCCGGGCCGGGCGGCCCGCTTTCGGCAAGGTCGATTGGAGGAAGCGTGGAAAGTGTAACGCCCGTCTATTTCTGGACGATTCTCATCTACCTGCTGGTCTTGGCGGGAATCGGATTTAGGAGCAGCCGGGGCGTCAGCACCCAGGAGGACTTCTCGGTTGCGGGCCGCCGGCTCAGCACGCTGGTTCTGTTCGGGACCATGCTGGCGACGTGGATCGGAACCGGCAGCATTTTCGGCAACGCCGAAAAGACCTACCGCGTGGGGATCGCCGCCCTCATCCTGCCCTTCGGCGCTCTGGTGGGGATCGCGGTCCTGAGCCTGCTGGCAAGTCGCGTCCGGGGGTTGCGTCAGATAACCATTCAGGACCTGCTGGAAACCCGCTATAACGCGGCGGCGAGGCTGTTCGGAGTGATCGCCCTGGTCCTCGCGTACACCACCATCGTCTCGTATCAATACCGGGCCGCCGGAGCGGTGCTCAACCTGGCCCTACCGCAGGTCTCCTACGACGGGGCCGTCATCGTGGCCGCGTCTTTCATTATCGCCTACACGGCGCTGGCGGGAATGTTGTCCATCGCTCACATCGGAGTGGTACAGGGGATCACCATGATCGTCGGCGTCATCATCGCCCTGCCCATGTTCTACGCCCGGGCGGGGGGGCTGGAGGGGATGGCCCAGGCGCTGGAGCCCTCGCGGATGCAGCTCTTTGGCCCCATCGGCTGGGTGCAGGCCCTGGGCCTGATTCTTCCGCCGTTCCTGTTGGTGCTGGGAGACGCCAACATGTACCAGCGGTTTTTCTCGGCGCGCTCGGAGGGGATCGCCCGCAACGCGATCCTGTGGACCCTGGGAGGAGTGGCATTCATGGAGGTGGCGATTATCGCGACCGCCTGGGTGGCCAGCTCCCTGCAGCCCGGGCTGGAGGTGCCCGGCCGGGTGATCGCCTTCGCGGCTCGGGATCAGCTTCCGGTGGCGCTGGGGGCGCTGGTCCTGACAACGATCATGGCCATTGTTCTATCGACGGCCGGCAGTTATCTGCTTTCGCCGGCCACCGCACTGGTGCGCGATATCTACCAGCGGTTCATCAACCCGGGAGCGTCGGAGCGCACCTTGGTGACGCTGCTCCGTCTGACGGTGGTGGCGCTGGGTGTGGCGGCCTACGTTTTGTCGCAACTCTCGGACGAGTTCCTGGCGGTCGCCCTGCTGGCCTACACGATCTACGGTGCGGCCATCACGCCGGCTTTGATCGCCGCCTTCTTCTGGCGACGGGCGACGGCGTCGGGCGCGGTGGCCTCCATTGTTCTGGGTGCGGGCACGACGTTGGTCTGGCAGTGGTTCGGGCCCTCCGCCTTGGACGCCGTAGTGCCGGCGATCGCGGTGTCGGTGCTGGCCCTGGTGCTGGTATCCCTGGCCACCCCCCCCCCCCCCCCCGCGAAGGTCCGGCCCCTTCACCCCAAAGTTTCGTAGGACCCCCGCCGAGGCGTCGGACGCGCGGTCGGCCCCGACCGGTCCGACCGGCACGCCAGCTATTGGCGCCAGCCGTGGCGGCCGATCAGCGGGACAAAGGTGCACCGCTCGCCCCGTTTCTGCTCGAACCCGTCGGGCGTCCGGGAGACGATCTGAAGGACTTGGCTGTAGCCATCCTCGAGGGGGATGATCAAGCGGCCGCCTTCGAGGAGTTGCTTCGGCAGGGGCTCGGGAAGCCTCGGGGCGCCCGCCGTCACCAGAATCCGGTCGAAGGGCGCCTCCTCCGGCCAACCCAGAGTGCCGTCCCCGACGCGAATGCTCACGGGGTAACCGAGGCGGTCCAAGACCCGGCGGGCCGTCTCGGCCAGCGACGCGATTCTGTCCACCGAGAAGACCGAGGCTCCCATCTCGGCCAGGATCGCGGCCTGATAGCCGCTGCCGGTCCCGATTTCCAGCACCCGGTGACCCGGTTCGATGCCGGCGGCCTGCGTCATGGACGCGACCATGTAGGGCTGGCTGATGGTTTGCCCCTCGCCAATGGGCAGGGGAGTGTCCCGATAGGCCTGGCCCCGGTGCCGCTCGGGAACAAACTCGTGCCGCGGAACGGCGAGAAAGGCTTGAAGAACCCGGGGGTCCGAGATGCCGCGCCGCTTGAGTTGAAGTTCGACCATTCGGATGCGCGCCGCCTCAAATTCGATTCCCATGGCCTGGCTGGTCCAGAAGAACATCTTAACGCGCGGGGCGAGACGAAGACAGAGCGGCCGCGTCGGCCACGGCGGCCCGATCCGGCATCGTCGCGAGGCGGGCGGAGGCCAGGGCAACCAGGCGCTTCTTCTCAGGCCCGGTGAGCTCGGACCGGGAGCGCCGCACCCGCTGCCTCAGGGCGGTGATCCGCTCGACGGAATCGGCCGTACGCAACTCTTCCCGGAAGGCGTAGAAGGGGGGCGAGAACCCGCCCGCGAACTCGGAGACCGCGGCGAAGCCGCGACGGTGGAGAGGACAGGGCCCATGCCGGGCGAGGGCCGCCTGATGTGCCGGTGTCGGGTACCCCTTGTGTTCGGCGAAGCCGTAGCGAGGGTAAAGCCGGTCGATCTCCACCATTAGGGCGTCACGGTGGGTCTTGGCGATAATCGACGCCGCGGCGATGGAATAGGAGAGCCGATCGCCTCCAGCCACGCGTGTCTGCCCAGGACCCCACCCGGGCAACGTTCGACCGTCGACCAGCAGGTGCTCCGGGGGAGGATCCAGGGAGACGACCGCCCGACGCATGGCCAGGAGGCCCGCGTGATAGATGTTCAACTTCTCAATCTCCCCCACCTCCGCGACGCCGACGCCGACGCCGACGCCGACGCCCGCCCGAATGAGGCTCGCCAGTTCCCCCCTGGCGTCGGCCGAGAGGCGCTTGGAGTCGTCG
>CAYRCA010000504.1:0-3770 GCA_964422565.1 uncultured Acidobacteriota bacterium
CGGTTCGGCAGTCTGAGAGTCTGTTGCCCCAAGGTGGGCGCAGACACGGAGAGCCCAACGCCAAGACCCACCAAGACACAGATCGCATTCCTCATCATCCGACTCCTCTCCCGGCGATCTTCTTGCGAAGTTCTCGATCGCATTCATGCGCATTCAATTCCGCAAGGCGGGCAAGGCTGGAGCCTGTAGTCCTGCACCTCCCACCACCAATTTGGTCTAACACTACTAGCTCTTCAACTCGGCTAAGCTAACCTATGTCACATGCAGTATAAATAACTTTTGAAAGAGAAAAACGTCAAGAAATTTCTTTTTTTATCGTTTTTCTGAAACGGAGCGGTGAAGTAGGCTTTCGACAGCGCAGAGTCGTATTAGAGACTGCCAAGCGCAGCGAAATCCCAGCTCTGCTCTTCAGTTATCTCCGGTCCCCGCCCGTACACCCGCCGCACCGTCTCCGAGGGTAGGCTGCGACCCGCCCCGTCCACGGTTCCCGCCAGGACAAGTCGGCGCGGTCCGATCGCGGCCGCTATCCGGGGAAGGTCGGTGTAACGCAGGATGCCGGTCGCGAAGTTCCCGAAGGGGTGACGATAGTCCTCGCTTTCGACAATGCTTCGGAACGACAGCAGACCCGAGCTCAGCAGCAGCGTGCTCACTTGCGGGTCGAGCGCTGCTGAAATCAAAGCCGGAACCGTCACATGGTCGCGCGCCGCCACTGTTATCCGCAGGTCTGAAGTCTGCGGGTACAGACGGAGAGCGGACAGGACCGCCAGCAGATCGGTGACCCGCTGGCCCAGGAGCGGTCGGCCCAGGATCAACGAGCCCCAGGTCCAGGCCTCCTCGTCCTGGTGCCAGCTCGCGTGATTGCGGGCACCCTCGGAATACTGGGGCCGAAGATCGCCGGTCCATCTGAGATCGGGGGCGCAAACAGCGGTGCCGGCGGCCGCCAGTTGTTGATACAGGTCGTCCTCCCTCCACCGCACGCTGCGGCCGAAGGGCTCCAGAATCACCAGAACCTTCTCGGACTTCCCCGGCGGAAGAAACAGCCAGGCCGGCGCCCAAACCGAAGGGGCGCTCTGTACTTCGACCGCCTCGATCTGCAGGCCCTTCGAAGGCCGCGAACCCATTCGACGGAACCGCGGCGCCGGGTCTACCTGTGGCTCGATGCCTAGAAGGCCACGGAGATCGGCGGGTCCGGTACCCTGCGTGACGGCGGAAAGGTTTTTCAAATTCAGCGAGAATGGAGTCTCTCCGTCAAACTCACGAACCACATTTCCGGAAGTGCTGACCCAGAGTGTTTGATCGTCCTCGATCCGAGTGGGCGGCTCCTCGCGCAAATCTGAATCCCGGCCGGCGAGCCAACGCAACATCCACCGGTAGATCTCCAGTCGAAAATCGTAGCTGAGGTTGTGCGGAAGGGGACTATCGATCCATCTGATCCGGTCGCCCGACTCGAGGGTCGAGTAAACTCCTTCCAGCTTTCGGTACTCCTCCCAGCCGCTGGTCAGATAGCGGCTCGAGTACGTCCCGAACCAGTCCCGGGCGCTGACCAGGATGAGAAGAGGCTTTGGGGCAAACGGATAAAGAAGGTCCCATCGGTCGAACGACCGGAGCGCGCCTCCGAGAAGATTCTGTTCGGCGTCGTCGGTGGAACCCGGCGCGTTGAAATCGGCGCAGGCGTAATTCTCGGTGTTGCCGCAAGAGACGGCGGCGACCTGAAGCCGGTCGTCCACGGCGGCGAGGAGCATGGTCAGCGTCGCTCCCCCGGACTGGCCGGTGGAGGCGAGCCGATCGGGATCCACGAGGGGATGCTCGGCAAGCAGGTCGAGGCTTCGAACCGCATCCCACAACTGAAGCCGGGTGGCGGTGTCGCCGAGGAGAAGCATCTGCCGACCCGGCCGCGAGTGTTCCTCGTCGACCGAATCGAGACGCGTCATATAGCCGTCCTCCCTGGGATAGTAGGCGCGTTCGCCCTGTCCCATGGGATCGAATCCGAGGACAATGAAACCCAGTTGCGCCAAACCCTGGCAACACCGTTGATAGGTGGCGGCGGCCTTACCGTTCGGCGAGTGCCCCATCTGAAACAGAACTCCGGGATACGGCGGAGTGCCCGTGGTGGGAAGATAGAGGTTGCCGGGTATGTGGAAGTTGGGTCGGCTCTCGTAAAGGACTTTCTCCACCCGGTAGCCCGGCCGTTCAAGCGATCCGAGGGTACGGCGGCTGAGGGGAGTGACCTCGACTTTCCCTCCGATCATCTCCCAGAACGTTTCCCGGGCCCACTGCTGATATACATGGATGGAGGCTGCGGAGGTCAGACCACGAATGCGGTCGTTTCTCCGGGAATACGCTTCGGAGGCCAGCCTGGAGAAGAAATCGGGAAGACATCTTGAGTAATTGCGATAGGAGATGCCGGGATAAGACCATTCCTGTTCGGCGGGGACCTTAACGAGTGAAGCGGAAGCGCAGGCTGTAAGAAATGCCCTTCGGGTCCAGATCATGAAGCGAGGACGCCGCGCCTCTCCGCCGGCGCTCCCAGATTCGACGTTCCGAAACGCTGTCAAGATACCACAGTCCGTCGGGAGACACTCACGAAAGATATGGACTTTTAGTATTTTGCGGCTGGAACCGACCGGCTGGAATGATTGTCCGGCGACACTTGGCCGCACTCAAAGCACCCGTCCCAAGGCGGGGAAGCGGGAGAAGGGGAAGGGGGACGCCCTTTGCGGGCGTCCCCCTTTGCCGGCGAACCGGACTTACCAGTTGATCCGCAGTCCGGCCTGTATCTGGCGCGGACCTCCGGCCTTGCCGAAGATCCTTCCGAAGTCGGCGCTGTCGATGCTGGTGTTCGGGTTCCCCATCCGGGTCCGGTTGAACACGTTGACCATGTCGAACCGGATTTCCAGGTTCATGCCCTCGCGGAAGCCGAGATCATTCCTCTTGATCAGGGATACGTCCTCGTTGAACTCCGCGAAGCCGCGGGTGCGCGGCAGCCACCGGGGGGCGTTCCCCAGCCGTAGCGGAACCCCCCGCGCCGTCGCCGGCGGCCTCCCGAAGGCGTCCGGATTCAGGTACGGAGTCCCCGCCACCGCGTCCAGGTCGCCCACGTTGAACGTCTGCCCGTCGCCCTCGATCAGGACGTCGGGACGGAAGCTGCGGTTGAACAGCGCGTCGCCCACGAAACCGCCGACGCCCAGCCTCAGCGGAGCGCCCGACCGGTAGCGGTGGATGGCGCTGAAGGTCCAGCCGCCCAGCACCTTCGACAGGATGCCGTCGTTGATCCAGCGGCCCTGGGGACCGAAGGGCAGTTCGTAGATCCAGGTCAGCTTCAGGTCGTGCGGGTAGTGGAACTGGGTCACCGAGTAGTCGGCCCGGCGGTTGTAGAAGTCCTGGCCGTAATCGTAGTAGTTGCCCGGGCCGGCGGTGTCGCTGACGCCGAGGGATTTCGACCAGGTATACGAGGTCAGGAAGCTGAGCCCCACATCGGAACGTCGGGTCGCCGTCGCCTGCAGCGAGTTGTAGGTCGAGTAGCCGTTGTTGAGCCGGTGCGTGCTGATCCCCTCGAACTGCGGGAAGGGCCGCAGCGCCCGGGCCACCGTGCCGGTGAAGCCGGGATAGGGCAGCGGGATCTCGGGATGATCGGCGATGTTCTCGATCAGCGTGTCCCCCAGCGACAGGTAGGAGCTCGGGACCTGATTCAGTGAGCCCAGGTAGGGCGTCTCCATCAGCCGGGTGCCCTTGTTGCCGATGTAGTTGACTTCGACCCGGGTGCTCCAGCC
>CAYRCA010000505.1:0-3754 GCA_964422565.1 uncultured Acidobacteriota bacterium
GAGGACACCAACGTAGTCTCCGAAACTCCGTTACTGGGCAACCGGGTGGACCGCTTTCTGTGGGACGGGGCGAGTCTCACCTTTGACCTGGACATCATTCAACTCCGGGCGTTGCAGCCGCCCATCCCTGGCTTCGAGGAGGCGGAACGTGGCAACCACGATGGGGGCGTGTTGCGGTTTGGGCCCGATGGCAAACTCTACATCTTCGTAGGCGACGTGGGTCGTCGGGGGTGGATGCAGAACATCACCGAAGGTTTTGGGCCCGACGGCGACGACGATCAGTTTGGCGGACCCGAGCCGACCGACGCCCACCTCACCGGAGTGATCCTGCGCCTGAACGACGACGGAACAACGCCCGAAGACAACCCGTTCTTCGGGGCCGGACTGGACATGTTCTCGAGCGGCGAGGTCAACGAGGAGGTCGGCCTCAACATTCAGAAGATCTTCAGCTACGGCCACCGCAACAGCTTTGGCATGGCGTTCGACCCTCGGAGCGGAGACCTGTGGCTGCAGGAGAACGGCGACGACACCTTCAGCGAGATCAACCGTGTCGAGCCCGGCATGAACTCAGGCTGGGTGCAGATTATGGGACCGGTCGAGCGGATTGACGAATACAAGGCGGTTGAGACCAGCATGGAAAGGGACCCGTTTACCGACTCGGTATACTTCGGTCTCCAGCAGGATCGCTGGTCGCCCGAGAACATCGCCGACACCCCCGAGGAAGCCTTAGCCGCGCTTTTCATGCTGCCGGGAGCTCACTTCGCCGACCCGGCCTTCAGCTGGCGGTTTGTGGTGGAACCGGGGGGACTGGGCTTCCTGAACAGCCGGGCATTGGGACCGCAGTACAGCGGGGACCTGTTCCTCGGCGGTGCGCGGGATTTCCTCGAAGGCGGCCATCTTTTTCGCCTGAAGCTGACGGGCAACCGCCGGAAGATCGCGGTGGACGACCCACGTTTGGAGGACCGGGTGGCCGACAACCTCCACAAATGGGACATCACCGAAAGCGAAAGCCTGGTGTTCGGCCGCAACTTCGGAATCGTGACGGACATACACACCGGGCCGAACGGCAACCTGTTCCTGGTCTCGCTCACTCACGGGTCGGTCTACGAGATCGCGCGCACGCGCCCTCTTCCTCGGAAGTTCGCGACGCGCATGTCCGGCGACCAGGAGGTACCACCCGTCGATACAAAGGCTGGCGGTCGGGCCCTTTTCGAGCTCAGCGAGGATGGCACCGAACTGACTTACCGGCTGAACGTGTCCAACATCGAGAACGTAACCCAGGCGCACATCCACTCGGGCGCGGCCGGAGTAAACGGTCCCGTCGTGGTCTGGTTGTATCCCGCGGGTCCGCCGGCAGAGTTGATTCCGGGACGCTTCAGCGGGGTTCTGGCCCGGGGCACGATCACCGCCGACGACCTGGTTGGCCCTCTCGCCGGCGAGTCGCTGTCGAAACTGCTTCAGTTGATGCGGGATGAGGAAACCTACGTCAATGTCCACACAACCCAGCATCCTCCGGGAGAGATCCGGGGGCAGGTTCGACCGCAAGGGCCCTGATGGGTCCCGGCCACGGCCAAAAAGGGAGGGAGCGCATTCAAGCTGGTAACTGGAGAATCCGCGTGGTCGCGCCTACCGCGTTACCCTGGCGCCGGGAGAATCGACCGGGCCGTTCACCCGGCCGGTAGGGCGCTCTTCACGATCTCCGGCGGACGGATCAGCGAGACCGCCGAAGGAAAGCCCGCCCGATTGTGGGACTTAGAGCCAGCGCACTTCCGCTGGTTCGAGCGGAGTGAGCGGCTGTCTAGCGGCATACGCTCGGCGGCTATTCGTGGCGTTTCGTATTGTAGGGCTTGAGCCGGCTTGAGCCTGTCGATATCGCGCTTCCGGGCGGCGAAGGTCCCGAGGATCCTGCAATGAATTTTCGGACGCGCTTCTTGGACCCTCAGGGTTCCTCGGCCGCTGAAACTTTGGCGAAGACACTTCATCAAATCAGATGATGGTGGATTGTATGCGTTCAATTCTGGAGAAGATCCGATCGCCAGCCCCTCGCTAATGCATTGGTCACCGAAGCCGGGACCTCGGGCCCCCCGCCCGCAACCTTTGTCGTTCCTCACAGGAAATCATGTCGTTCGAAGGGCTTGTCATCCAGAGTCGCAGGTACCTGGTTCCCTCCACGCATCGGTTTCCCCGAAAGCTGGGGAGATGGCTGGGTGCGATGGGCCTGGTGTGTCTCGTCGCCGTGCTGATCCTCCACGAGGTACGCAGTTCGTGGATTCAATCCCGGGTGCTGGTGGCCTGGAACGCCCGATTGTCCTACTGGGTGGAGCCAGGAGAGAGCGCGCAGGTCGTGTTTCCCTCGCGTGGTCCGTGGGATCGGGGGCGAGGGTACTCCGAAGTTCCGCGTTTTCAGGAGCGGCTCCTTGAAAAGGGCTACGTCGTTCGAGAGCAGGCCCGTTTCTCGCCCTGGCTGCAGAGCCTGGCCGGATGGGGAATCTCGCCTCCGGCGCGCAACCCCGCGGTGGCGGGACTCCTGATTCGTGGAGAGGAAGAGGTTCTGTACGACGCGCGAGCCAAGGTCCCTCAGTTCAACACCTTTGAAGAGATTCCCCGCGAAGTCCTCACCGCGCTCTTGTATATGGAGAACCACCGGCTCAGCGATCCTTCGGACCCCAGAAACAACCCGGCGGTGGACTGGCCCAGACTGGGGAAGGCGGGGCTCTTCTACCTGGGACACCAGCTCGGGCTTCCCGTCCGGATCGAGGGCGGAAGCACGCTGGCCGTACAGATGGAGAAGTACCGCCATTCGCCGAGCGGACGAACCGACTCCCCCCTGGACAAGCTGCGTCAAATCACGGCCGGAAGCCTGAAGGCCTACCGGGACGGTCCCGACACGCGCGAGCGCAGACAGCAGATTATCCTCGATTATCTGAATACCGTACCCCTGGCCGCGGCTCCCGGCTACGGAGAAGCCCACGGTCTCGGCGAGGGGCTTTACGCATATTTCGGGATGGATCTCAAGGAAGTCTCCCGAAGTCTTGATCCGGAGGCCTCGATTGAGGCCAGGGCCCACGCGTACAGACACGTCCTGGCGTTGCTCTGCGCCATCCCCGCGCCCAGCCGGTATCTGCTGGGCGACCGAAGCGGCCTTGAGGCCCGGGTCGAGCGATACGCCCGACTTCTGGTGCGGGACGGTCACCTGGAACCGTCGGTTTACGAGGGCGTCGTCGCGACGGCCCTGTATTTTCTGCCGAAGGCCCCCGGCCCGCGCTCGGCTCCCCACGACAAGGTCTCCCGTCTCCTTCGAGCCGATCTTCTGTCGCTTCTCGGTCTGCCCGGCGTCTACGAGTTGGATCGCCTCGATCTGGAAGTGGAGACGACCATCGACATCACCCTGCAGAGAGAGGTGGCCCAGTTGTTCCGCAATCTTCATCGGCCCGATTTCGTCCACACTCAAGGGCTGGTTGGACCTCGGCTCCTCGGCGGCGAACATCCCGAGGAGGTCACCTACAGTCTCGTGCTTTACGAGCGAACGCCCCATGGGAATCTGCTGCGGGTTCAGGCGGACAGTCTGGACGAGCCCTTCGATACGGCGAGGGGTATGAAGCTGGAGCTGGGAAGTACGGCTAAGGTTCGAACCCTGGCACATTATCTGGAGCTGGTCGCCGAGCTTCACGAACACCTGGCGGAGATGGATGAGGAAGCTCTCGCGGCCTTGTCTGGACGAGTCCGCGATCCAATTACCCGCTGGGCGGTTCGA
>CAYRCA010000506.1:0-3753 GCA_964422565.1 uncultured Acidobacteriota bacterium
TCTTGCTCGATCACTCACACCGTATTTACCCGCACGGAGGGAGAAAGTTCCAAAAGATTCGCCACCGATTCCTTCGCCGTCTTGAGCGGTTGTCGGTCGGAAGGAGGACGGCGCTCCAGGCAATCCGCCGAACTCAATTCCGCATTCCCGGTTGCCGTCCACGTGGAGTGACGGGGCGGGGGCGGCTTCCCCAACCTTGCGCATTCCGGCCCATCGCGAGATCCGAGGTTCACGTTGCCCACTGTTCCCCGTCAATGAGGAACGCCGGTTCTCAGGAGATGAATTTGTAGCCCAGGCCGCGGACGGTGAGGAAGTGTTGGGGATCTCCGGGGTTCTCCTCGAGTTTGCGCCGCAGAAGCTTCACGTGGGCATCCACCGTTCGCGTGAAGATTGCCGCCTTGTACCCCCAGACGTCGCGCAATAGCTGTTGTCTTGACAGGGCCGCGCCGCGGTTCTCAATGAAGTAGCGAAGAAGCCGATACTCCCGAGCCGCCAGCGGCACCAGCATGCCTTTCCGCCTCACCTCGGCACCCCGGAAGTCCACTACGACGGACCCAAACCGGTGGGTGTCGGGGATTGGGCGCAGCGAGGACCGGCGGATCAGGGCCTCCAGACGGGCGAGGAACTCCAGGGCCTCAAAGGGCTTGGGCAGGTAATCGTCGGCACCGAGCCTCAGGCCCTCAACCCTGTCTTTCACCCCGCTGCGGGCGCTCAGCATGAGGATAGGTGTAGCCACGAGCCGACGGACGCGTCGACACACCTCAAACCCGTCCAACCCAGGCGGCATTACGTCGAGGACGATCACATCGAAGCTTTCCTCGCAGGCGAGTCGCAGGCCTTCCTCACCGGTCCGGACGCTCTCGACCCGGTATTCGTGGGTTTGCAGGAGATTGGCAAGGGTCTTCACCAAGCCGGGATCGTCCTGTATCAGCAGAACCGTTCCAGGCATCGGTGAGCTCCCACAATCGAGATCGAACCGGTCATCTGCGGGACGAAGCGAGCCGGAGGACTTGAGGCGTTTGAAGGGCCGCTCGGCCACGAAATCCCCTTCGCTCCCCTCTCCGATCCACCGCGGCAACTCCGAATCCGCCATCCCCGTTCAGACTCCGACCTCGTTCTTTCATGATGAAATTGCCGGGAATGTGCGAACAAGTTCCAAAAATTCCGACGGGTTCGACGTCCGACCTCCGCGCCGAGACTCCCAGTGGAGCGACGATTCGACAGGGCGCCGAGCTGCTGTTTCGGTCCTCGCCGACGTTCGCCACGGAATCCCGGAGAGTGGAACCCGCAGGGGAAGTCTATTCCCTCTGGCCGGGCACTGCGGAAAGCACTCTTAAGTTGTTTGTGTAAAACAGCATGAGACTGCCGACAGGCCGGTCTGAGACAATCCTGATTGAACCCCCGAGGAGTTCGCCACTGGCGGGGAAGAGTTCGTCGACCAAACCGATCAGGCGCTGGCCCGGCCGCAATGTGAGCGGATCGAACTCTCCAACGAGCGTGGCATCCTGCCGACGCAATTCGACTCTCAACCGCGCGACCTCGGGGCCGGGGTTAACCAGCGCGAGACCGGTCGAGTATCCGAGACCTTGAGCGACATGCGGATGCCTGATAGTCGTCCCCCCGGTGTCCTGAAGGGGAAAGGCGGTCAAGCCTTCTCGATTGAAAACCGAAATCATAACGGAACCCACCAACCCGGGCCGGTCGCCGACCACTTCGATCCAGCCCGATAGACTCCCGAGGTCCTTTGGGAGGTCGAACATGTCGGCAACGCTCTGCCGGAGGGATTGACCGACATCGAGAACAACCGTCACCGACGCCGCCATCAGGGCTCCGTCGTCGGCCTTCAGCGCGACGGAGGCCGTGATCGGCACCCCATCCTCTTGAGCCTCGTCCGTTTCCGGACGAAACACTCCGGTTGGCGCCGTGGGAACCGGGTAGACCAATTTGAGAACCGTTTCGGCACCGCCAAAGGCCACAAAGTGCGGCGCGAAGAGGCGGTTCGAGCTGGTTTCCACGGGCTGTGCGGAAAGCACTGCCAGGCCTTTCTCGTCGAAATATCTTGCGATCGCAACAAAACTCGATGGGCTCGTCACCCGAATATGCCCGTCGGCGAAATCAAGCAGAGGGCAGCCGGCCTGCGTCAGGGTCACCCTCACGGTGTCGAGAACCGCCTCGGTATCGGCGTTCAGGAGATAGAAGGTCATTCCGTCGTTCACCCATGAACCGGTGGATCTCGAACCCGTCGGGCCCCCGGTCGCAAACACGGTTCCCGTCGGTGAATCGACTCGGATTTCCGCCGAGATTTGGCTGCCGGTATCCCACCCTATGGTTGTTAGCCCATACTGTCCGCCGTCACAAACCGGAATCGGATTCGGGGAAGCCACGATGGCGGGAAACGGACAGCCGAGTCGGGTGAGCCTGACGGTGACCTTGTCGAGGACGGTCCCGCTCTCGCCGTCGACCAAGTAAAACGCCGTCCCGTCCCTAACCCATCGACCCGTTTCCGACGAGCCTGTCGGACCGCCCTCCGCGAACAACTGCCCGTCGGCGGCATCAACATGGATCCGAACTTCCGAGATCTCGCTTCCGTCCAACAAAGCCCCTCTCACATCCCAGGAGATTGTCGTGGCGCCGAGTTGCCCTCCGTCACACATCGAAATCGGGTTGGGACTGGCGTCAATGAGGAATAGTCGAGGTTCCGGAACAGGGTATGCGTCGAATAGAGGGCGCACCGTCGGGTCGTCGGGATCTCCCGCAACAGAGATGTTCAAACGGCTTCGGGTAAAGATTTGCCGAGTCGCTGTTGCGACCAGGGCACCCTCCGAATCGAACAGATCGAACCGCAGAGTGCCCTGCCGATCGTAGTCCGGCTTGACCACCTCGATGTAGGTGGAGAATCCGTCATGGATTCTCACTTCGGGGATAACGGCCGATTGAACGGGTCGTTGAAACATGGCTCCGCCGTCAAGTCGGTTAACCTCCCCGTCGAAGGCCAAGAACATTCCCGCCAGGGACGGGCTGTCCGAGTCCACGTCCAGCCACCCGTCTAGCTTCCGATTGGCTTCGGGTTGGAAGACTTCGCTGGTCAGGGCTGCCTGCTCGCCGGGTCGAAGGTTGAGCCGCACCGATCCCAGGCAGTTCCTCCTGGTGTGCTCGGCGGTCTCACGAGCCAGTTCGCGATCGTTCGTCGCGTCCACGAGAACAAACACCATACCGTCGGACACCCATCTGCCGGTGGACTGGCTACCGGACAATGCGGTGCCGCCTGCGAAAGCGGGACCCGTCGGAGACCCTATACGAATTTCCGACCGTTCCGCGATCCCCTCGGCGTCCCAGTTGACGGTCGTCTGTCCCAGTTCGCCGTCGCACACCTGAATGGGGTTCGGGCTCAGCCGAATAGTCGGTGCGGGACATCCGATCCGGGTATGAGTCACAACCAGGTAGTCCAGGACCTCTCCGGCCTGCCGATTCAGCAGGACGAACACCATGCCGTCGGCCACCCACGCTCCCGTCTCGGCCGAGCCGGTCGTCCCGCCCGTAGCAAGAACGGCGCCACTCACCGATCCCACCCTGACCTCAACCTCGTCGATCGGATTCTCCTCCGTCTCCAGCGACGTCACGTCCCAGGACACCTCGGTTGCCCCCAGACCGCTTCCATCGCACACCTGGATGGGATTTGGATCGGCGCCGATCAGCAACAGATTGTCGAATGGCGTGGACGCGGCGGGGTCGATCAGGGTGCCGTGCGCCGCA
>CAYRCA010000507.1:0-3742 GCA_964422565.1 uncultured Acidobacteriota bacterium
CGAGTTTCCGTGAGGGGGCGCACCCGAAACCCAAAACCCGAAACTCCTTGCCCCCTCTAACGTCGAACTGGGAACCGGGAACTGTCATCCCTCCCTCCCCCTGTTTTAGAATGAATGCCATGGCTACCCGCCTCACTCCGCGGTTGTTCACCGTCGAGGAGTTCCAGCTGATGGCGCGCGCCGGTCTCTTCGACGAGGACGAGCGCATCGAACTGATCGAGGGGGCGATCGTTCCGATGACTCCAATCGGCAGCCGCCACGCCGCCTGCGTCAAACGCCTCACCGCCCTCTTCTACCGCGCGCTCACCCCCCGTTTCCTGATCGGGGTCCAGGATCCGGTCCGACTGGGAGACAGGTCGGAGCCGCAGCCCGACCTCGCCCTGCTTCTCCCCTCCCCCGATGTTTACGCGGAGCGCCACCCGGGTCCGGAGTCCATCCGGCTGCTGGTCGAAGTCTCGGAAACCTCCGCCAGCCCCGACCGCACGGTGAAATGCGCCCTCTACGCGCGGCACAAGATACCCGAGGTCTGGATCGTCGACCTCGAACGGGAAAGGGTCGACGTCTTCGACATCCCGTCGGCGGAAGGTGATCGCCGCCGTAAGACTTTCGTCAGAGGCGATTCGGTGGAGTGCGAAGGGGCGAGATTCCCCCTGGAGGACATCTTGGGGCCGTGACCGGCTCCGGGGTCGTTTCCGAACGGGGTCCCGGGTCCGGGTCCGTCGTCCGAATGGGGAGCCGTTTGGGTTCCGAGGTTCCGGGGTGGTTTGACGCGGAGACGGAGGGGAGTTTCGGGTTTTGAGTTTCGGGAGCCCAATCCCCAGTCGCCAATCCCCGGCGGACAGGAACCCCCTTCGGACCCCGGACGCCGGGCCGCAAAGTGATAGCATAACGACTATGGGATGCCGAAAGGCGAACAAGGCGGCCGACCCACCCGCAAACCGCGTGCTCGATGCCGCGCTTGGCCAGCTCCGCGGGATCGTGGAGGAGGAACTGGACGGGCTGCGCGCCACCGTCTACCTTTTCGGCTCGGCCGCGAAAGGCCGGATGGGACGATCCTCGGACGTGGACATCGCCGTCGAGACGCCAGTGGAGCCTCCGGCCGGACGATTGGCGAGGCTTCGAGAACGGATCGCCGAAAGCACCATCCCCTATCAAGTCGATGTTGTCCTTTTGAACGAGGCCGATTCGAGCCTCAGAGAACGAATCCTCCGAGAGGGAGCGCGTTGGATCGGCTGAGGGACCGAATCGCGACGGCGGAGCGCGCCCTCCGGTCGCTGGAGGAGCTTGCCGGGCTCGCCGCTCCGACGAAAGTCGAAAGGGACGCCGCGATCCAACGGTTCGAGTATACCTTCGAAGCCTGCTGGAAGACGGCCCAGCGCTATCTGCTCGTCATAGAGGGCATCGATTCCGGTTCTCCCAAGGAGACGATCCGGCGGAGCCGGGCGGTCGGAGTTCTCTCCGATGAGGGGGCGGTCCGGGCGCTGGAAATGGCGGACGACCGTAACCTCACCGTACACACCTACAACGAAGCCCTGGCGCGGCGCATCTTTGCGCGGATTCCCGGACACGGCCGGCTGCTGCGGGATTGGCTGACGGCCATCTCGGGCCGCGTCGACCGAGCGGGGGAGTAGGCTTCCCGGTTCCCAGTTCCGAGTTCCGGGGCGCAGTCAGGGGTTCCGGGGTTCACAGCGAGGCCGCTCTTGCAGGGCTGGGGCTTGATTCGGATCATCTCGGCCCGAGACGTGAGCCGCCGCGAAAGGAAAGTCTATGAAACGGACACCGGAACCCTACCAGTCGCTGCTGAAGATCTTCCTGGCGGAACGGCTCGCCACGGAACGACGGTTCGCCCACGCGCCTCAAGGGCGGAAGGCGGAGGCCGCGCAGCAATCCTGACCGATCCGGAGGTCGAGCCACCAGGGAACGAGGGGGTCTCGCCATGAGAATCTGCTGCATCGGCGCGGGATACGTCGGGGGTCCGACGATGGCCATGATTGCCCTGAAGTGCCCCGACGTTCGGGTCACCGTCGTCGATATCAACGAAGAGCGGATCGCCGCCTGGAACTCGAATCGGCTGCCGGTCTATGAACCCGGGCTGAGCGAGGTGGTCGCCGGATGCCGGGGCCGGAACCTCTTCTTCTCGACCGACATCGATAGCGGGATCCGGGCGGCCGACATGATTTTCGTCAGCGTCAACACGCCCACGAAAGCCTACGGCATCGGCGCGGGAAAAGCCGCGGATCTGAAGTATGTCGAACTCTGCGCCAGGCGAATCGCGGCGGTCGCCGACGGGGACAAGATCGTCGTCGAAAAATCCACCCTTCCCGTTCGAACCGCGCAATCTCTGAAATCCGTGCTCCAGGCGACCGGCAACGGCCGCCGCTTCGAAATCCTGTCGAACCCGGAATTCCTGGCCGAGGGAACCGCCGTCAGGGACCTGGAGAATCCCGACCGAGTGCTCATCGGTCATGACGAAACGGAGAGCGGCCGCGCCGCCGTGCAACAACTGGTGGACATCTACGCCCGCTGGGTCCCGCGCGACCGGATCCTCACCACCAACGTCTGGTCCGCGGAGCTCTCCAAGCTCGTGGCCAACGCCTTCCTCGCTCAACGGATCTCATCGATCAACTCCGTCTCCGCTCTGTGCGAGGCCACCGGAGCCGACGTCGACGAGGTGGCCGGAGCCATCGGCAAAGACTCCCGCATCGGGCCGAAGTTCCTGAAAGCTTCGGTGGGGTTCGGGGGTTCCTGTTTCCAGAAGGACATCCTGAACCTGGTCTACCTCTGCGAGCACTACGGGCTGCGCGAAGTGGCCGAATACTGGATGCAGGTGGTCCGGATCAACGACTGGCAGAAGGCGCGCTTCACGCGGGGCATGGTCGATGCGATGTTCAACACCGCGGCCGGAAAGAAGATCGCCATCTTCGGCTTCGCCTTCAAGAGGGACACCAACGACACGCGCGAATCGCCGGCCATCTACGTCTGCCGCGACCTGCTGGCGGAAGAGGCCGATCTTGCCGTCTACGACCCCCGGGTGAGCGAGGAAACGATCTTCCGCGATCTGGCCGGGGCGACCGCTCTGTCCGAAGAAGCGCTGCGGGAACGGGTTTTGGTGACCGCGGATCCTTACGGCGCCGCCGAGGGAGCCCACGCGGTGGCCATCCTGACCGAGTGGGATGAGTTCCGGGAACTGGACTACCACCGGATTCACCGGGGAATGCTGAAACCGGCGTTTCTCTTCGATGGGCGGAACGTTCTCGAAGGGACCGCCGAGTCGATGCCGGAGTTCGTCACCTACGCGGTGGGAAAGCCGAAGCCTTCGATCGGCTTCCAGCCGGCCTGACGTGCTCCGCGATCCCTCCGGGAACGTGCGGTTCGACTCGCCATCGAGGAGGCGCGGCGATGAGTGTGGCGTCGAGTATAGAGTTCAAAGTTCAAAGAAATCCCGGCACGTTGCCCATTTTGGTCCCTGGCCGTGGTAGGGTGTCCTCGTTGGTCGGAAACGAAATCCTCGGCGATCGCTACGCCGAGATTCGAATTTCCCGGTTCCTTCTCAGCGAGATCACCCGACAAGTGCGACAATGGAGCTTGAGTTTACGAACCGCGCCCGAAGAATTCAGAAGTCTCGGAAGAGGGGCAGTGAGAGTTCAAAGAAGTTCAAAGTTCATAGTTCCGAGTTCAAAGCTCCAGGTTGTTCAAACCTTGGAACTTGGAACTTTGGAACCGGCAGCTTCGAACTTCAACC
>CAYRCA010000508.1:0-3742 GCA_964422565.1 uncultured Acidobacteriota bacterium
CCGCTCGACCTTCAAGACAGCCTTGACCGACGCCTCCCTGAACCAGGGGAAAAGTTCAAAAGAGAGGAACCGCTCTTCATCGTCCAAAAGTAGCCAGACTCCGTGCGGAGTGATGCCGACGACCTCAGTGGCCGAAATGTCTGTGCCAAGCTGCCCGGATGTCATCTTCACGCTCCACGATCAACGTCTCAATTGTACCAAGGTCTCTGGCGGCCAAGCGGTAATTCACAGCGAGCTCAATGCGAGGCTCCAACCAAAACTTCGCTTCACCCTCGGAGGATTGGGCATGCACGTGAATCCTAGGCTCCTCACGGGAGAAGAAATAGAAACGAAACCCCTTCGCACGGAAAACAGTAGGGCTCACGCCGCACCCTTAACGGGCACGACCACTTCCGCCTGGTCCCAGAAATCCTCGGGCAGGTCCGCGAGTTCCTCCGGCGAGGTCATGATTTCGCGCTCCCGAATCAGGCGCAGCCGACAAAAATCCGCTCGCCCTCGATCAGGGGACTCACCGCCTCGTGATTGCTTGCCGGTACCCTTGCCGCTCACGATGATTGCTCCTACCCTTTCAGAGCACTTTCGCTTGCCGCGTGATGGGGAGATGTCGATATCCAGTCCGCCGCTTCCGGGCGGGCCGCCGCGGGCGCGCTTCGCCCCTCTCGGTTACAGGGTAACCCCGGACGCGGGCCGATATTCTATGAAAAAGAAGAGCCGCCACGAAATTGGCAAACCGCACATCCCTTGTAACCAGCGTCTCGCCTCGAGTTCCAAGCCGTGCAAAAACTTCACCGTCGGGGGCGCCGGGCAATACCTTCCGTACCCACGTGGCCTCGTGACCCCGGTCCAATGCGATCATCACGACGTCAAACGGCGGGTTCTCGTCCACACCGACAGCACGTCCACGTCGCTGTCGGGCGAAAAATCGTCGCGCAGCACCGAGCCGAAAAGCGCCAGTCGCCGAATTCGGTTCCGCCGACAGAATGAGGCAAGCTCCCGTTCGGGAATCTCGATCCGAACGCTCATAACGAATTCCTGTTACCTGGCCGTCCTCCAATAATCACACAGGGGCTCGAACACACCGACGAAACGGACGAGCGCGCCGATGTCCACCTCGCCCACGGTGCCGTCGTCGAACTTCACGCGAACCCGGTAACCTTTGGTCGGTTCTACGGACACCACGTCCGGAATCATTGTGTCACTCCATCGGTGTTCGCGCCGGGGACAACAAGAGACAGGCCACGTCATCGATAGACATCTCGACGGTGACCGACGTGCAAGATCAAGATCTCCCGTCGCCGGGGATCGAAGTCGTAAACGACCCGATAATCGCCGACTCGGAGACGAAATCCAGGACGTGCCTTGAGTTTGCGGGAGTTCGCGGGCCTCGGATCGTCGACCAGACCGTGGATGGCGTCTCGAATGCGTTCATACTCGGGAGCGGCGAGATCTCCTTCAGCTCCTTCTGGGCTCGCCGTAGGATGAGTACGCGACCCTTCACCGGCGGGACGACTCAATCTCCCGAACCGCCTCATCGAAGGGAACGGCCTCGTCACCGGCGGCCTTGGCCTCGTCGTAGGCTCGAATACTCTCCAACTCCTCCAACTGGTCGAGCATCCGTTCATATTCCTCAATGGCCAGGACGACCTTGAGCTTCTCGCCCTTCTCATCCACCAAAAACTGTCTGCGGCCGCTCATACCCATCATTATAAATGACCTTGCCTCTGGAGTTTCGGGCGGTCGGAAGCTACCCGGCGGTCCGACTTTCGAACTCCCTTCAGCTCTCCTCCTGCTGGAGGCCGACGAAGTGAGGCGGAGGATTGAGCATGCAACGTGAATCCTCGGGCTCCTACGGGCAAGCTGGCAGCCACGAGAGCATGTCATCGGCCCTCCGGAACGGTTGCGAGTCCCTCCGAACGGGCGGCGGCAAGCAGCCGGTCGTCGAAACACGCAAAGAGAAAATTCTCGGAAAGCTTGTCGTGAACCACCAAAGCCGACGCCAAGTGAATACCGTCAAAGCCCCGGAGAGAATGCCGGCCGATCACCCGTTCGACAGAGTCATTGAGCTGGTCGTTCACCTCGACCCGAATGAAACTCTCCCAGTCGCGACGGAAGGAATCCAGGACCTCCCGAATCAAATCGTCCCCGAACTGTCCCTCCCGCTTCTTTCGATAGAAGGTAGCCAGAATTTCCGCGTACGCAACGCTGGAGGTGACAATCTGAGCGGCGGATCTCCAGCGAGAGAGAAATCTCTTCGGATTGATCCTCCTTGACGTATCTCTTCACCAACGCGCTCGTGTCGAGGTAAAGAACCATGTACGGGTCAGCGCCGATCTTCCAGGACCATTTCGGAGACGGGCCTCCCGGGGAGCTCGACCGGCGAGAGCTCATCCCTCCCCAGGCTTCGACTCGGCAGCGTGATCAAGCCACTCTCAACCAATGGCGCCAGCGCCTCCCGGATCGCTCGGGCACTCCGAGGTTCTCCCAGGATCCGGGCCACAGGTCTGCCCCTCTCCGTGATGAGAATCTCTTCTCCGGCCTTCACCCGGGC
The DNA here is from genome assembly GCA_964422565.1 of uncultured Acidobacteriota bacterium. Taxonomy (GTDB): domain Bacteria; phylum Acidobacteriota; class UBA6911; order RPQK01; family JAPXNP01; genus CAYRCA01. Next base: position 2,549 of record CAYRCA010000508.1, read on the forward strand.
CAGCAACCGGCTCAGGTTGTTCTTCACTTCCTTGATCCCCGCCACGATCATATGAGACTTCTTTATTGAGTAGCTACTTTATAGATTCTAAGGGCCACCTTGATCCACCGTCAAGAGTACCTGCTTCCGCGCGACTTCCCTTCCGCCGCACGGCTCGAAACCCCATCCGCCCGAGAATCCCGTCCATCGTCTTTACAGCTCGTTCGAAGGTTGCACTCCAAACGAGAGTCCTCACTCCGCGAGTCTCTCCGTGAGATCAGCGGCTGTACCTCGACTCGGGGCGCATCGGCCGCGGATTCACGCCGGCTATAGGAGTTCGGCGCTGACTCCCAAGTGGGACGCGGCCTGGGCCAGCAGTCTGTCCAGAGTGCGGAGCCGGGCGCCGTGACGGCTCGACACGGCCAAATGCAGGGCATCGCCGCCACGCAGCCGCGTAATGTGCTGATCGGCAAAGCGAGCCGCAGTGTGGTAGTCGCGCCTGGACACCGGCAGCACCGTAAACGAGTTTTCCACAAGCCCATTGAACGTCGCCAAGGCGTCCGCCCGGTGGTGACCTTCCAGATGACCGGCACGCAGCTTCAGCGAGAGCGCGCTGGAAAACTCGACAATAGCCCAGTCGCTGATGAAAAGTTCGCCGGCGTTCCGGTCGGCAAGCCAAGCCTGTATCTCTTCAGTTCGCGGCTCCCTGGTCAACGCCGCCACCAGAACGCTGGTATCGAGATAAATCACGGGAAACCCCAACGATCCTTCCCACCGAATTCCGCCGGGGGGCCGCACCCCGGGGGGCCCGGGGGGCCGCACCCTGGTGAAAGCTTTCGGCCCATGCTAATAACGAGCTTCTTCCCGCATCCGACGAATGAGTTCGCCCGCAGTCTCCCCCTGCGCCGGCATGGAGGCGGTCAAGCGCCGAAGCGCGCCCAGCTCGACCGGTTCGCGCGGCCGTTCCGGCCCGGAAAGCCGCACCACCGCCTTCCCCCGCTTGGTGATAATCACGGTCTCACCCCCGGCCGCCCGCTCCGCCAACTCGCTGAGCCGAGCCTTGGCCGCCGCAAGACTGATCGTCGTCTCAGACATCACATAGGCTCCCTAACTGACTATCTTCCTGGTCACATTCTATCCGCACGCCCGGACATTTGGCAAGTTCGATGGCCTCCCGAATATTCGCCAGCGCTTCGTCTCTGGTCCTCCCTTGTG
>CAYRCA010000509.1:0-3736 GCA_964422565.1 uncultured Acidobacteriota bacterium
GGCGCACTCGTCCGCGAAGCTGCCGGGACGGGCGCCGCCGATGGGCGCGACGTCAGTTCGGAGGAAGCGCGGCCGGGTTCAGCCTCCGCAGGGGCAGCCGGCGCGGGACGCGTCGCCTCTTCCCGAACCTCGGGTTCCTTCTTCTCCGGCGGCGCCTCGGGAACGACCTCTTCAAGTGCCGCCCGCTCGGCGGCGGTTTCGGCGACCGACCCCGACTCGGGCGGCGATCCGGTGCAGGCGCCGCAACCGAACTGCAGCAGGACAAGCGGTAAAAACGCCAGGAGCCAGCGGATCATGTTGCCTCCTTTTCCGGTGGACCTTTGCATCCGATCCAACCGCCGAGATACCTTTTAGACGGAATGCTGGGCGAGGAGTTTCAATTGACGGAAAGTCACCTGGCCTCGGCGGAGGCGGCGGTGTCGTCCATCGCCCTCCGCACTCCGGTCGTCCCGGCCAAGACGCGGGACGGTCTCTGGTTCAAGGCGGAGAGCCTCCAGTTGACCGGCTCTTTCAAGATCCGGACGGCGGTCAACCAGCTTGCGGCTCTGCCCACCGCCGCCCGGCAACGGGGCATCGTGACCTCCAGCTCGGGGAACTTCGCCCAAGGCGTCGCCTGTGCGGCCGCCCGACTCGGTATTTCCGCCGTCGTCGTCATGATGCGCTCCTCGAACCCCCTGAAGGTGGAGCGCACCCGGGCGTGGGGCGCCGAGGTCGTGTTCTGCGAGGACCGCTTCGAGGCCCGCGCCGAGACCGTCGAGCGTATCGTCGCCGGCCAAGGACGCATTCCCGTTCACCCCTACAACCACCCTTTGGCCGTCTGGGGCAACGCAACCCTGGGGAGTGAGCTCCTGGCGCAGTTGCCACGGATCGAGCATCTGGTCGTTCCAGTCAGCGGCGGGGGGCTGCTGGCAGGCGTCCTCTGCGCCGCCGTGCTGCGGCTCCCGAAGAGCCGCGTCCGCGTTTGGGGGGTGCAGCCCGAGGGCTCCAACGCCGCGGTCCTCTCCTTTCGGGAGGGGCGCATCCTGCGGATTCCCCGGGCCGCGACCATGGCGGACGGCCTGATGGTCACCCAGCCTGGGTCCCTCACCTTTCCCCTGATTCAGAAATACGCGGCGGGCGTAGTCGCCGTGAGCGAGGAGGCGATCACCCGGGCCACGCGGAGCCTGTTCCTGGAGGAGAAGTTGGTGGTGGAACCCTCGGGCGCCGTGTCGCTGGCGGCGATCCTCGAGGGACGAGTGCCGGCGGCCAACACGGCCTGCGTCCTCAGCGGGGGAAACATCTCGCCGGAGACTCTCGGCCGGATTCTCGCCGAATCGACGACGCCGTCCCGTTGATCCACCCCCTCCCGCTGAATCGCCGAGCCCTCACCCGGCACCGCGGACGCTTCAGGAACGGCTCCTGACACCGCCCGAAGCGGAAGGGCCGACGATCTCTTTGGCCTCGGCGGCGCGGCCGGGCGGCCCCTCGGCCAACTCCGCCACCGCTCGCCGCAGATCCCCGGCGATTCGACGGTAGAGCTCGTCGCGAGTGACACCGTCCGCCCGGTCCGCGTAATCCGCCATAGCGACCGGACGACCGAAGCGCACCTCGATTCCGCGTCGTCTCGGCATATTGCTCCCCGGCGGCATCGCCGCAAAAGCGCCGGCGATGTAGGCGGGAATGACCGGAACCTGATACTCCCAAGCCAACAGTCCCACGCCCGGCTTGAATTCCTGCAGCCGTCCCGTCCGGCTCCGCGTGCCCTCGGGAAAAATCAGGACCGGCTCTCCCGCCGTCAGGATCGACCCCACCATACGCAGCCCCGACAACCCGATCTCGTCCCGTTCGATGGGGACGACATTCAGGCAGGTGGTGAATAGCCAACTCTTGAAGGGAGAATCGAAGAAGTAGTCCCGGGCGCCGATTATGTGAACGCGCTGGGCTTGATTCACGCTCAAGGCGAGGCTGATCGCCGCGATCACCGCAGCGGAATCGAGGTGGCTGGAATGATTGGCCGCGATGATGAGGGCCCCGCCCCGTGGAAGCACCTCCGAGTTGGACACCCGGAGCCCGAAATAGCGCTTGAAGAGCTGCTTCAGGGCGAAAAAGCTCGCTCCCATCAGCGCCCGGTCCAGCACCGGTCGTTCCCCATAAGGCAGGGCGGACCGGTAAGTGCGGCGCGGGATCGCCATGCCGTCGGGCGTTGGGCCGGCACCCCGTCGGCGTAACTCGTCCAGAACGTCCCCCACCGTCTGGAACATGGCCGCCCGCTCGTCGGACACCGTAACGCCGAGGCTCCGTTCGATGAAAAGCAGCAACTCCACGGCCATCAGGGAGTCGAGCCCCAGGTCGGTGTAGAGGCTGGTTTCCTCGGTGATCTCGGCGATTTCCAGCCCCGACAACCGGCCCAACTCGGAGTAGAGGGTCTCCCGGCGACTGGACTCCCTCGCCGGCACTGCAACCGCTTTGCCTTCTCCGGCGACTTGGTCTTGGACCCACTCGCGCAGCGCCGCCCGATTGAGTTTTCCCGCTTCGTCGCGCGGCAGCGGCGCGCTCCAGATGTGGATCGCCTGAAGCCGCTGATAGCTCGGCAGTTCCCTGGCCAGTTCCTGGAGCTCCCTCTGGACGCTCTTTCTGACCTCGCCCGGGTCCATCCCCGGCGAACGATCTTGGCTCGGCACGATGACGGCATGCACGTCCTCCGTCAAGCCGCTCTTCACGCCCACCACACAGATGTCGCGAATCCCCGGAAGCGTCTGATAAATCGCCTCCAGGTCGGTGGGGTAGACGTTCTTGCCGGCGCCGGTGACGATGACGTCCTTGATTCGGCCCGTGATGTAGAGAAACCCGTCGGCATCAACCCATCCCACGTCGCCCGTATGAAGCCAGCCGTCCCTGAAGGCGGCGCGGGTCGCCTCGGGGTTCCGAAAATACTCCTTCATAATGCTCGGCGTTCGCACGATGATCTCGCCAATTCCATCCTTGTCGGGCCGGAAAAGGCGCATCTCGACCCCGGGGAGCGGCTTGCCCGCGGATCCCTCCCGGCTGCGATGCAGTGGGTTCACCGTCAAAACCGGTGCCGTCTCGGTCAGCCCGTATCCCTCATAAATGGTCAGTCCCATAGCCCGGAAGTCTCGGTAGAGACCCCGGCCGAGAGCCGAACCGCCGCTGACCAGGACCCGGATGTGCCCTCCAAGCTCCTCATAGACTCGCGAGAACAACTTGCGGCCAATGTTCCGGCCGAAGGCCTGCTCCACGGAATGACTCAACTGCCGGGAGGTTCTCAAGAGGTTGTTCTTGAGCGCTGATTTCGACGTCTTGAGGATCCGCCTCTCGATGTCTTCCCGGATGAGGGCATACAAGGTCGGCACGCCCAGCAGACAGGTCGTCCCGGTTTCCCGCATCGTCTCCAGAATCACGCGCGGCTTCAGCGACTGGACATAGGTCACCGTCGCGCAGCGATGAATCGCCATCAGAAAACCGCAACTGAACTCGAGGGCGTGGTAAAGGGGCAGAACCGAAAGAAGGCGGTCCGATTCGGAAACCGAGAGATAGTGGTTGACACCCCGAAGGTTGTTAATGAAGCTCCGGTGGGTGTGCACGACGCCTTTGGGGTCCGCGGCCGTCCCCGTCGTAAAGATAATGGACGCCTCATCGTCCGCCTCGACCTCGGGAAAAATCGCTCTCGGCAGGGGATCCGGAAGTACCCGGCGGGTACTCCTGCGGAGGTTCGGGACATCGAAGGGGACGCACGCCT
>CAYRCA010000510.1:0-3715 GCA_964422565.1 uncultured Acidobacteriota bacterium
AACTTTATCCTGCTCGGTCTCCGCGGGCAGGCCAAGAGCCGAATTCTGAGGGCGCTCGCCGACCTGCTGGACGACGAGATTCCGGTGGTCGCCGGATCGGAGATCAACGACGATCCGTTCTTCCCCATCTCCTCGGTCAGCCGACGAAGAATCGAGGAGGAGGGCGACAATCTGCCGATCGCCGCTCTCCGGAGGGAAGACCGGTACGTCGAGAAGCTGGCGACTCCCGACGTCACCGTGGCGGACATCATCGGAGACCTGGATCCGATCAAGGCGGCCAGGTCGGGATCGCACCTGTCCGATCTTTCGAACATCCACTTCGGCCTTCTCCCCAGGGCGAACCGGGGAATCTTCGCCATCAATGAACTGCCGGACCTGGCACCCAAGATCCAAGTGGCGCTTTTTAACATCATGCAGGAGGGCGACGTCCAGATTAAGGGTTTTCCGGTCCGCCTTCCCCTGGACGTCCTCCTGGTCTTCTCGGCGAACCCGGAGGACTACACGGCTCGGGGGAAGATCATTACCCCGCTGAAGGATCGTATCGGCGCCGAGATCCGGACTCACTACCCCGAACGCGTCGAGGACGGGATGCGCATTACCCGGCAGGAGGCGTGGGCTGAAGACCGGGGGGAGCTCCGGGTGCGCGTGCCGGACTTCGTGCGCGAGGTCGTGGAGTGGGTCGCATTCGCGGGCCGCAGGCATCCCAAGATCGATCAGCACTCGGGAGTCAGCCAGCGGCTGCCGATCACCTGCATGGAGACGGCGGTCAGCAACGCGGAACGCCGCGCTCTCCGGCATGGTTCGGATACGGCCACGGCTCGCGTTTCGGACATTTACGCAGCCATTCCGGCCTTGTCGGGCAAGCTGGAGCTTACCTACGAGGGTGAGTTGAAGGGAGGACACGTCGTCGCCGAGGAACTGATTCGGACGGCGGTCCACCAGGCCTTCGGCCGCTTCCGCGACGAGCGCAACTTCGACCCGATCATTCAGTGGTTCGACCTCGGGGGCACGGTCCCCGCCACGGACCAGACCTCCGATGCGGACTACTACGGGCGCATCCGGGACATCCAGGAGCTGGATGGAATCCTGAAGAAGGCGGGTATATCGTCGAAACGGGACCTGGGACTGGCGGTGTCCTACGCGGAGTTCCTCTTTGAGGGCCTCTGCGCGATGAAGCGGCTCAACCGCAGCGAGGAAAAGGGCTACTTCCGGGAGGCGACGGAGGAGGAGAGCGCGCTCTACAGCCAGGTCCAGCAGGGGAAGGTGTCGTTGAGTTAGGCGTGAATCGCCCGTGGTGAGCCCGGGAGCGGAAAAATGGGAAGATTTCGCTACCGCAAGTATGTACCCAATCCGGTCGAGGCGATCGACTTGGAGGATCTGATCGATCGGTTGAAGTCGTACTTCCTCCAGAGCGGCTTCCACTCCCAGTTCGATCCCGATTCCGATCCGGAGCCCACCGAGGAGAATCTCAAGCGGATGCTGGCCTCCATCCTCGCCGACGAGGAGTCCCTTCCCGACGAGTGGAGAGAAGAGTTGCGCCGGTTCGCCGAGAATCCACTCCGCTTCCAGCTTTCCAGAGAGCTGGACCACCTCCTGGACCGGTTGATTGAACGGCTCCTCGAGACAGGCTACCTGAACCGAAGGGAAGAGACTTCCGACGGCGTGGGCCAGGGGTCCGTCGAGGAGGACCGCGAGGTCCAGGTAACGTTTGAGCTCACCGACAAGAGTGTCGACCTTCTCGGCTACAAGACGTTGCGCAACCTGATGAGCTCCATCGGCTCGGCCGGGTTCGGGCGTCACCGGACCAACGAGCTGGCCACCGACGTGGAGGTGAGCGCCCACAGCCGGGCGTACGAGTTCGGAGACACCTTGAATCTGGATGTGAACTCCACCCTGCTCAACGCGGTGCGCCGGGAAGGCCTGGATCTCCCACTGAGGATCGAGTACGGCGACCTCATGGTACATCAGACGGAACGGCGGAGTTCCTGCGCCACCGTGCTGATGCTCGACTGCAGTCACAGCATGATCCTCTATGGAGAGGACCGCTTCACGCCCGCCAAGAGTGTCGCCCTGGCGCTGGCCCACTTGATCCGCACCCAGTTTCCGGGAGATTCCCTCGATGTGGTGCTTTTTCACGATTCCGCCGAGCGCATCCCTCTGGTGAAGCTGCCCGCGGTGCGGGTGGGACCCTATCACACCAACACGGGCGAGGGTCTGCGGCTGGCCAGGCGACTGCTGCTCAACCAGCGCAAGGAGATGCGGCAGATCATTATGATTACCGACGGCAAGCCCTCGGCGATCACCATGCCGGACGGCCGGATCTATAAGAACGCCTGGGGACTGGATCCATACGTCCTGGAGAGAACCTACGAGGAAGTGGCCGGCTGCCGTCGCTCGGGAATTCTCATCAACACCTTCATGCTGGCCCGGGACTGGCATCTCGTCAACTTCGTAAAGAAGGTTTCCCAGATCTGCCGCGGGAAGGCCTACTTCACCACCACCGTCGACCTGGCCGACTACCTCCTGATGGACTTCATGACCAAGAAGTCGACGATGGTGCATTGAGGTGCCGCAGAGATCGACCGCACTCGAAGGCCGGGCGGCGACCGTCGGCCGCTCACCGCTTCTCAATCCCCTTCGAACCGGATGGACGGTTCGCCCACTCCTGTCGCCATCAATCGAACGACGGCCCCTCACATGAATCCTTTGTAGTGGCGAATCTCGAAGGAGCGCCGATCCGGTGTCTCGATGGCGATGAGATCGAAGCGGAGGGGGGGCTCGTCCAACTCGTACCGGTGGAGGAAGCGAAAAGCGAGCCTCTCGATCTGATCCTTCTTCTCCTCCTGGACGGCGTACTCCGGGGGCAGGGGGGAGGGGATTCTGCGGGTCTTGACCTCGGCGAAGACGAGGGTGGTCCCGTCATAGGCGACCAAGTCCACTTCGCCCCGGCCGCTGGTCCAGTTGCGGGCGACGATGTCCCATCCCAGGTGGAGGAGATAACGCAGGGCGACCCACTCCCCCCATGGCCCCAAGCGGACTTTCCGCCGCCGCGCCAGCCAGGTTTGGATTCGTCCCACCCGCCCCCGGGCGGTCATCAATTCGGCCATCCGTTAGGTATTAACGCGCGAACGGAGCAAATCCGCGGGGACCGTGGCCTCTTGCCGATGTTTGGGGGCCGTCTGCATATCTCGCGGCCGAGAAAGCGCACGCCGCAGACCTTTTTGGGTCCGGAGGCGGCTGCCTTCCCCGCCCCGCGGGTCCCGACGCGCTTCCGAGTCCCCCGGGGCTCCCGTACCGACGTTCCGCCGACGCCGCGGAATCCGCCGCGAACCAGGCCCCGCCGGAGGCCGGGAGGACATCGCCCCACCCGGCGCGGGAGGGTGGGGTTGACGCCCTCAGACACCGTCCCGAGGGTCCGGCCGGGACCCGACGGAAACGTTCGACCTGCCGACATCCCCTCCCGGTCGAGGAAACCCCGCACGCCATCTCCATCTCGGGCGGAGTTCCGGCGGTCATGCCCAGGCCGATTGACACCGAGAAACACGCCCGGACGGCCCCTTCCGGAACGCTGCGGCTCACCAAACCCCCGGACCCGGGGAGAGACGGAGAGACGGGATGCATCTTTCGGTTTCCGGGTTTGATCTGGTAATCTAGGACTTGCCGAGGCGGCGTACCCAAGTGGCTAAGGGAGAGGTCTGCAAAACCTTTATTCGGC
>CAYRCA010000511.1:0-3672 GCA_964422565.1 uncultured Acidobacteriota bacterium
AGATCAAGCTAGTCCATTGGATTCGTAACAACAACATTCATGACCAGGTTGCCGGATATCTGCGAGCAGAGACAGAGCAGAAAGAGCGCGCGACGCTCAAGGCTCTGCCGACGCGCGACGCGGCGCTGCCCATTCTTTCATGTCTGCATGCCGCCGTCCTGCGCTCGGTGCCGCTGACGGGACTGCTCGCCACGCTGCCCGCGCGCTTTACATCGTCCAGGGTGCTGAGGTCGTTTCCCTCCGAACTGGGACAGGCGGTTGTTCGGATCCTCCGTGACCGGGGACTGGAGTTGGTTCGCGAGGCGTTCGAAAACCGCCTCCCCTCCCCCGTCGCCGTCGATTTCACCGACGGCGCCCGGATCGAGCTCGAGAACGGCGAGATCGTGCATTTTCGCCCCTCGGGAAACGCCCCGGAGTTCCGATGCTATGCCGAAGCCGACAGCGAACCGAGGGCCGAGGAGATAGCCGTCGAGGCGATGGAGGTTCTCCGGAGCCGTCTTCGCCCGCACGTCGCAACCCTCCTGTGACGGGCGATCTTTCGGACCCGGCGCCGATCCCGGTCGGCGGCGGGGAGGACGGACGAGGGTGAGGGTCAGGCCGACGCCGCCGCACCCCTGGGGACCCCGTCTCGTGTGCTACCATGCCGATCAGGCTGCGGCGGCGTGACCGCCGAAAACGAAGTCCAACAAGGGAGGTTGTTTGGAGGGAACGTTTCTGGTCACCAGCCTCGGCGTGATGATCGTTGCCGCCGCCGCCCTGGTGCTTCTCTTTCAGCGTATCCACATTCCGGCCATCATCACTTACATCCTCGTGGGATTGCTGCTGGATCCGCTGCTGTCCCGAGTGGCGCCCCTCGTGACCGGAATGAGCGGCCCCGGGGAGGGCCGGGCGGTCCCCGACACGGTCGGCGTCATTGGCGAGATCGGAATCGCCCTACTCCTGTTCATCGTCGGTCTGGAACTGAGTCTCGAAAAGATACGCGACGTGGGACGGGTGGCTTTGTTCGCCGGCATCGGGCAGGTGGTCTTCACCGCGGTGGGCGGATTCTTCATCTCCCTCCTCCTTGGATTCGACGTCATCGAGTCGATTTTCCTGGCCACGGCGCTCACCTTCAGCAGCACGGTGGTCGTCGTCAAGCTGCTGGACCAGAAGAAGGAACTCGACTCCCTCTACGGCCGCATCGCCGTCGGCATCTTCCTGGTCCAGGATCTGGTCGTAATCCTGGCCCTCACATTCCTGGCGGGCTTGGGAAACCCGGAGACCCTGGAGCCCGCCGCCGTCGCGCTCGGCCTGGCCAAGGCGTTTCTTGGCATGGGACTCCTGCTCGGGCTTGCCCTGCTGGCTTCAAGATACGTGCTGGCGAGACCCTTCGAATGGGCGGGCAGGACCCCGGAGATGATCTTCGTCTGGAGTCTCGGGTGGTGCCTTCTTTTCGTCATACTTGCCGAGACTTTGGGTTTGTCCCCGGAGCTGGGGGCCTTCCTGGCGGGAATCAGCCTGGCTCAGCTTCGATGCAGCGAGGATCTGCGCCGCCGCATCCATCCCCTGATGAACTTTTTCGTGGCCATCTTTTTCGTTTCGCTGGGAGCCCAGATGGAACTTGAGGCGGCGAGTCGCCACTGGATGGCGGCCGGGTGGCTTTCCCTGTTTGTACTCATCGGAAATCCCCTCATCTTCATGTGGATCATCGTTCGCTGTGGGTACGGAGAGCGGACCTCGTTTCTGACTAGCGTCACGGTGGCGCAGATCAGTGAATTCTCCTTCATTTTCGCGGCCCTGGGGTTGAGCTCGGGACTGATCGACGAGTCGATCCTTTCGCTGATCGCGACGGTCGGTCTGGTGACCATCGCTCTATCCAGTTATATGATCCTCTATAACCATCAGCTCTACGGATGGACGAGCCGCATCGGGATTCTGCGGCCTTTCCGCGCCCCCTCCCGCGAGGATGAGAGGGTTTCCCCACCCCTCAACGATCACGTGGTCGTGGTGGGACTCAACACCATGGGACGGCGAATCGTTCAGGAGTTGGTCGGCCGCGGCGAGGACGTGCTGTCCATCGACCGCGACCCGGCGAAACTCGCCAAAGTTCCCGGGCTGAAGAAGCTGGGCAGCATCGAGTATGTCGCCGTAACCCAGGAGGCCCACCTGTCGCGGGCCAAGCTCGCCGTCTCCACGCTCCGGATCGAGGACGCCAACAATGTGTTCGCCTTTCGCTGCAAGCGGCTGGGCGTGCCGGTGGCCGTGCACGGTTTCGACAACTCCGTCCTGGAGGAGCTGGAACGTCTCGAGGTCGATTTCGTAATTGACTCGAAGCGATTCGGCGCTGGCGAGATTCTCCGCGAACTGGAAAAAAGGGGAATCCTGAAGCCATGATCGAAGTCGCCCTAATCTTGGCCGCCGGCGCTCTGGCGTTCACCGTGGCGAGCCTTCTACGCCTGCCGTCAATCCCCATGCTGATCCTCTCCGGAGTCCTGCTTTCGGCTCTGGCGCTGTTGCCGGACGCCGACGTCGTCCAGGGGATTCTGCTTCTGGGGCTTACCTTTCTGGTCTTCTCCGCCGGAACCGAGCTTAATCCCCGACGAATCGGGAAGCATCGAGGCGCCGCCGCCACGGTCGGGGTGTTGCAGTTTCTGGCCCTCGGAGGGGCCGGGCTGGCCCTCGCCTGGGCCTTGGACTTCGATCTCCTGTCGGCCCTGTACCTGGGTCTCGGGCTTGCCGTCAGCTCCACACTGGTCGTGGTGAGGCTACTGCAGCGGCGGGAACAGCTCTTCGAGCCCTTCGGCCGACTCGTGCTCGGCGTCCTTCTGGTTCAGGATGTTCTGGTCATCCTGTTCATCTCCGTTTTGTCCCATTCGGAGCACGGAGGCGTCTGGTTGCTGGTGGGGGTGGCGAAAACCCTGGCCCTGCTCGCTCCAACCTTGGTCTTCCTCTGGTGGATCACGCCCTACATCCTGGCCACTTTCGCCCAGGACGACGAGACCCTTCTACTCGTGCTCCTGGCGGTTCTGTTTGTGTTCGTGGGCTTCTCGCAACTGCTGGGGCTTCCGCTGGTCGTGGGCGCGTTCCTGGCCGGCGTCTCCCTTTCGGGTTTCCCTGTGAACGGACTGATTCGCGGCCAGCTCACTTCCCTTTCCAATTTCTTCCTGGTGGTCTTTTTCGTCTCCCTGGGAGCCTTGCTGAGTATTCCCGCGGGTCTGGACTTCCTGGTGGCCGTTCTTCTGGCGGCGATGATCCTGCTCCTGACTCCCCCTCTCGTCACCCTGCTTGCGGAACGGGCGGGGCTTTCCTCCCGCTCCGCCATCGAGGCCGGCCTGCTTCTTTCCCAAGCCAGCGAGTTCTCTATCGTTCTGGCCCTCGTCGGGCTGCAGCAGGGTCACATCGACCAGAGTCTTTTGGCGGTTCTGACGCTGGTCACCGTGATCACGATGATCCTGACGCCCTTCGTGGCCACCGACAAGATGACCTGGCGAGTGATGCGGCTTCATCCGTCCCGCTGGCAGCGGAAGCCGGTGATCCCTCCCACCGGACATATCCTGCTTCTGGGCTGCGGTGAGAGCGGACGACTCCTGCTGGACCATCTGCGGGCATCCGGCGAGCGCATCCTCGTGGTGGACGACGATCCGGGCGTCGTGAGCCAGCTTCGTGACATGGGCGTCGAGGCGATCCGGGGGG
>CAYRCA010000512.1:0-3158 GCA_964422565.1 uncultured Acidobacteriota bacterium
CGATCTCAATCTCCACCTCCGCGTTGTGTCCGTGCGGATGGGCGCACTTCCCCTCGTACTCGAGGAGCCGATGTCCGTAGCAGAAATGAAGCCGCTTTACCACCTTGAACATGGGTCGCGGCCATCAGTGTATAGCAATCGGGGCCGGTATTGCCGCCGGGCGCTCCCGGAGCCGGGGCGGGCCGCACGCGGTACTTTCCCGGCACCTTCAGTCGGTGAAAACGACATAGAGCCGCTTTGGACCGTGGACGCCGAGGATCAAGATCTTCTCGATATCCGCCGTTCGGCTCGGGCCGGTCATCAGGATTCGGGCACTTTCCGCCGCGCCGAGGTTCGCCTGGGAAAAGAGTTCGACGTGGTCTCCGATCAGGTCGGCCTCGCGCAGGAGCACCACGTGAACGGGCGCCAGGATCGCGCCGACCCGTCCTCCTCCCCGAGTCGCGCTCTCCACCGTCGAGCCGGTTTCGCTGATTCCCCATTCCGCCGTTCCCAAGGACACTGCGACTTCGGCCAGACTTTCGAGGTCGTACGGCTCGGCACGGAGTCGCACGGGGAGATCCACTTTCCGATCCGGATGATCGCTGAAGAGAAGCGTCCGTCCGGAGGTCTTCGCCGGCCCGTCGACAAGAAACGGAATTTGGTGTTTGGAGAAAAGATCCATACCCAGCCAGCAGATCCGGGTGGCCCCTACCTCGGCGAGGATGAGGTTCAGTGCGCGGTCGATTGCCGTCCCCTCCAGGACAACGGTTCCAACCTTCTCCGCCTCGATCCGGAACCGGTCCCTCCGATCGTGGATGATGGGGGACGGGGGGATCGGGGAGGGAAGGGACCCCCCGCTCTCGCGGAGCTTGAGAAGACGGCCAAGAATCCGGCTTCGGCTCATTTTCGGCGGCTCTCCTCCTCCCAGAGTTCGCGGAACGAGCGGCGAGGCATGACCGGAAGGTCGCGTTCCTTTTGCCAGAAGGAGAGCGGCGGGATCGACGGGCGCATTCTTCCCCCCCGCACCAGGACCGGGTAGAGGCGCCGCAACCAGCGGGCGGCGACCTCGTATCGAGAGGAAGACCGCATGAACCAGGCCCAGATCGCCATGACCAGCCTCTCGATTCGATTCCCGCTCGCCTCCTCTTTGACCCGCGCGCGGAGCCGGAGCAGAATCTCGGGAATCTCGATCTTGACGGGGCAAACCTCGTGACAAGCCCCGCAGAGGGAGGAGGCGAAGGGGTGGTCGGCGGCCTCCCGGGCGGAAAGAAGCTGGGGTGTAAGGATGGCCCCGATCGGGCCCTGGTAGACGGATCCGTAGGCGTGTCCGCCGATCCGCTGGAACACGGGGCAGACGTTGAGGCAGGCTCCGCAGCGAATGCAGCAGAGGGTCTGCCGCAGCAGGGGATCGTCGAGCATCCGGCTTCTTCCGTTGTCGACGATCACCAGGTAGAACTGGTCTGGGCCGTCGACTTCGCCCGCCCGCCGGGGACCGGAGATGAGGTTGACGTAGCTGGTGATCTTCTGCCCCGTGGCGCTGCGAATCAGCAGTTTCAGGAACACGGGCAGGTCCTCCGCCCGAGGGAGCACCTTCTCGATGCCCATGAGGGCCACGTGAATGCGAGGTATGGACGTGGACAGCCGCGCGTTCCCCTCATTCTCGACGACGACGACCGTTCCCGTCTCGGCCACGGCGAAGTTGACGCCGGAAATACCCAACTCGGCTTCGATAAACTTGCGACGCAGAACGCGGCGGGCGGTGGCGGTCAGTTCCTCCACGTCGTCGGTCGGCTCCATGCGGAGGCGAGCCGTAAAGAGCTCGGCTACCTGCTCCTTGGACAGGTGCGAGGCCGGGGTCACGATATGAGAGGGGGCCTCGCCGCGCAGTTGGACGATGTATTCGCCCAAATCTGTTTCGACCACTTCTAGACCGGCGGCCTCCAGCCCCTCGTTTACGTGGATTTCCTCGCCGAGCATGGTCTTACTCTTTACCACGCGACGGACCCCCTCGCGTCGGGTCAGATCGATCAGGAAGTCCACCGCCTCGGCACCCGTCTCGGCCCAAACGACCTGTCCCCCGTTTCGGGTGACCTGATCCTCGAGCTGGACCAGGTAGTCATGGAGCCGACCGAGGGTGTGAAGCTTGGTGTCGCGCGCATACCTCCGGAGTTCCTCCCAGTCGTCCGCGTCCCCGATGGCGAGATCGCGGGATTGGAGAGAGTGAACGAGCGTGTGGCGCAGGTTTCGCTGCAGGCTGGAGTCCTGGAGGGCCTTGGTCGCGCCCGGCTTGATCCTGATCATGTCTGTTGCGCCAGCAGTTCGGCCAGGTGCATGGTCCGAACCGGGCTCCTCCGCCGCTGGAGAAGACCGCCGATATGCATCAGGCAACTGACATCGTTGGAGAGAACACAGTCCGCCCCGGACCTCTGAATGGTGTCCACTTTGTCGTGTCCCAGGGCCGAGGAGATCTCATGGAACTTAACGGCGAAAGTCCCTCCGAAACCGCAGCAGCGAGTGGAGTTTTCCATTTCGACAAAGCGCAGCCCCTCGACGGCGCGGATCAGGGCCCGAGGTTGCTGGAATATCCCGAGCTCCCGCAGTTGATGGCAGGCGTCGTGGAAAGTGGCGGTCCCCTGATATCGAGCCCCCACGTCGGTGACGCCCAGTTGAGTGACCAGAAAATCGGACAGCTCGTGGCATCGCGAGGCCAGGGCGGTCGCCTCGCGGTGACCCGCCGTGTCCCCAGCCTCCTCGAAGAGCCTGGGCACATGCTTCTTGATCATCGTCGCGCAGGATCCGGACGGGATTACGATAGTCGGGGTGTCCTTGTACGTCCGCAAAAGCTCTCGGGCCACCTTCAGCGCCTCACCCGGGTATCCCGTGTTGAAGGCGGGTTGCCCGCAGCAAGTCTGTTGACGGTCGAATTGGACCTCGACCCCCAACCTCCCGAGGAGTCCGACCGTGGCGACTCCGACCTGGGGAAAGAACTGGTCGACAAGGCAAGTGACGAAAAGGGAGACCTTCATAAGCCGTGCGCGAATGCGCCCTAATAATACATGGATGGTCGGACGGGACAAGGGGATATGGCGCCCGCCATGGATGCACGAAGGTCCGATCCAACGAAAAGGGCGGGCGCGGGCCGGTCGGAGAACGCCTTGGTGTACCTTCGCGACCCTTCG
>CAYRCA010000512.1:3168-3670 GCA_964422565.1 uncultured Acidobacteriota bacterium
TTCGTGGATTCGTGGACCCTCGTGGATCAGTTGGGGTCGACAAAGCGGAGCCCGTGGAGGTACATCTCGGCATGGGCGGACAGCCAGTTCGGAGGGATCTCCTCGATGTAGAAGGAGAAGGCCCGTTCCGACAGGGCCTGCACCGGCGGAGTGTAGGGGCCGGGACGGATCGGGGTTCTGATCGTCTCGGCCACGGGTTCGTCGTAGTTGTAGTAGACCACCTTCAGCTCCACCACGTCGATGGCGCGATCTCCCCGGTTGGCGACAACCCCGGAGAACATGACGATGCGTTTACCCGCGAAACTCAATCCCATCTGGAGGGTAGGCTCCTGAAGCTCCACGTAGGGGTGGTACCAGTCGAACCGCTCGTCACCTTGGCGGAGGATGTCTCCCAAGTCCACTT
The DNA here is from genome assembly GCA_964422565.1 of uncultured Acidobacteriota bacterium. Lineage (GTDB taxonomy): Bacteria > Acidobacteriota > UBA6911 > RPQK01 > JAPXNP01 > CAYRCA01. The sequence goes on from CAYRCA010000512.1 coordinate 3,572, forward strand.
CTTCGGGAGTGTCGAGATAGGCGAGATAAGCGATGACGCCCACCAGCAGGAGGAGAACAGCCACAGCGGCGGGCAGGAACTTCCAAAAAGACGAGGTTG
>CAYRCA010000513.1:0-3665 GCA_964422565.1 uncultured Acidobacteriota bacterium
TCGAGGTCTCGGACGACCCCGAGGCGAGGCGCCGTTTCACCGACCTGGTACACGACCGAATGACCGAATGCCCGTATCCGCGGCCCCTCGCCACGTTCGAGACCGGCATCGTTCCCGAGAAGACCTACGAGATCCCCATCCTGGAGGAGGGCCGCGCCGCCCTGGACCGTCTCAACCGCGAGGCTGGCCTGGCCTTCGACGAATGGGACATCGACTACTACACTCGACTCTTCGCCGACGAACTGCGGCGCAATCCCACCAACGTGGAGTGCTTCGATATCGCTCAATCCAACAGCGAGCACTCACGGCACTGGTTCTTCAAGGGGCGGATGGTCATCGACGGCCGGGAGATGCCCGAGCATCTTCTGCACCTGGTCCAGGACCCGCTCCGCTTGAACGCCGGTAACAGTACCGTCGCTTTCCGGGACAACTCGAGCGCCATCCGAGGCTGCCGGATCCGAACCCTGCTTCCGGAGGAACCGGGCCGGCCGAGCCGCTTCTCCGAGTCCGAAACCGACTACGACATCATCTTTACCGCCGAGACTCACAACTTCCCCTCGGGCGTGGCGCCCTTCCCCGGGGCCGAGACGGGCACCGGCGGGCGCATCCGGGACATCCACGCCACCGGCCAGGGCGCCCTGGTGGTGGCGGGCACGGTCGGCTACTGCGTGGGCAACCTGAATATCCCGGACTACCCGCTGCCTTGGGAGGACCCGTCGTTCCAATACCCCGGCAATCTGGCCCCACCCCTGCGGATCGAAATCGAGGCCAGCAACGGAGCCTCCGACTACGGCAACAAGTTCGGAGAGCCGGTCGTCCTCGGTTTCACCCGTTCTTTCGGCCTGAGGACGCCCGGCGGCGAGAGGCGGGAGTGGATCAAGCCCATCATGTTCTCGGGCGGAATCGGCCAGCTCGACGCCCGTCATCGCGCGAAGGCGGACCCGCAGCGCGACATGTGGGTCGTCAAGATCGGCGGACCGGCCTACCGCATCGGCCTGGGCGGCGGCGCGGCCTCCAGCATGGTGCAGGGCGAGAACGTTGCGGAGTTGGACTTCAACGCCGTGCAGCGGGGCGACGCCGAGATGGAGCAGAAGGTCAACCGGGTTATCCGCGCCTGCGTCGAGTTGGGTTCGCGAAATCCCATCGTCAGCATCCACGACCAGGGAGCCGGAGGCAACTGTAATGTCCTCAAGGAGATCGTCCATCCGGAGGGGGCGCGCGTCGAAGTCCGTAAGATCCTCGTTGGTGACGAAACCCTATCGGTCCTCGAAATCTGGGTCGCCGAGTATCAGGAACAGGACGCCCTCCTGCTCCGGGAAGAGCACGTCGACCTGTTTCGCGGATTGTGCCGGCGGGAGAAAGTCCCTGCGGCTTTCGTCGGGAGGATCACCGGTAACGGGAGGATCGTGCTGTACGACGAATGGGACGACTCGAGACCGGTCGATCTCGACTTGGACGCGGTTCTCGGTGACATGCCGCGGAAGGTCTTCCGCAGCGACCGTGTCGATCCCGTCCGCCGGCCGCTGATCCTCCCGCCGGAGCTAACGACGCGGGACGCTCTGGAACGGGTCCTGCGTCTTCTTTCGGTGGGCTCGAAGCGCTTTCTGACCAACAAGGTGGACCGCAGCGTGACCGGCCTTGTGGTCCGCCAGCAGTGCGCCGGTCCTCTGCAGCTCACTGTCTCCGACGTGGCCGTCGTCGCCCAGAGCCATTTCGGGCCGACCGGCGGAGCAACGTCCATCGGAGAGCGGCCCGCCCTGAGCCTGCTCGATCCGGCCGCCATGGCCCGTATGGCTGTGGGCGAGGCCTTGACCAACCTGGTCTGGGCTCGGGTCAGCGACCTGGAGGACGTCAAGTGCTCCGGCAATTGGATGTGGGCCGCCAAACTGCCGGGAGAGGGAGCGGCCATCTACGACGCCGTCGTCGCCCTGCGGAACGTTCTCATCGAACTGGGGATCGCCGTCGACGGCGGCAAGGACAGTCTGTCGATGGCGGCCTTGGCGCCGGGGCCCGACGGCGTAGAGACGGTCAAGGCGCCGGGCGCCCTGGTCGTCTCCGCCTACGTGACCTGTCCCGAGGTGAATCGCACGGTCACGCCCGATCTCAAGCGGCCCGAGCGGGATCTCCTCCTTTTCGTCGACCTGGGCGGGGGACGCCGGCGGCTGGGCGGCTCGGCGCTGGCCCACGTCTTCGGCCAACTGGGGGAGGAACCTCCGGATCTGGACGCCCCGGCCTCGCTGAAGGACGCCTTCGAGGTTGTTCAGTCGCTGCTCGACGAGGATCTGATCCTGTCGGGCCACGACCGGAGCGACGGCGGACTGATTACCACGCTCCTCGAGATGGCCTTTGCCGGCAACTGCGGCTTGGAGATCCGGCTGGACGACCTGGGTGGGGCGGATCCGTTGGAGACCCTGTTCAACGAGGAACTGGGCCTGGTCCTCGAGGTGAGCTCCGCCCACGAGGCGCGCGTTCGGGGCGCCTTTTCGACCCGCGGCCTCCCCTGTGTCGTGGTCGGTCGGGCTGTCCGGGACGATCGTGTCCGGCTCTTCCTGGGCGAGAGAACCCTGCTCGACGAGGAGATGGTTCTCCTGCGGGATCTTTGGGAGGAAACCAGCCACCGGATCGAGCTGCTCCAGGCAAATCCCTCCTGTGTCGAACAGGAAAGGGAGTCCTTGAGAGCGCGTTCCGCCCCGGAATTTCGGGCCTCCTTTACACCGAAGAACACCAGCCCGTCGATACTGTCCTCCTCTTCCAGGGTTCGGGTCGCGATTCTTCGAGAAGAGGGAAGCAACGGCGACCGCGAGATGACCTCCGCGTTTCACCTCGCCGGTTTCGAGGCCTGGGACGTCGCCATGTCCGACCTGGCCGAGGGACGGGTCGGTTTAGAGGGTTTCCGGGGAGTGGCTTTCGTCGGCGGGTTCAGCTTCGCGGACGTCCTGGATTCCGCCAAGGGATGGGCCGCGGTCATCCGCTTCAACCAGCGGCTCTGGGACCAGTTCGAAGCCTTCCACGGGCGGACCGACACCTTCAGTCTGGGGGTCTGCAACGGCTGCCAGCTCATGGCTCTTCTCGGGTGGGTCCCATGGAGGGAGATCGAGGACCCTCAACGTCCCCGTTTCATCGAAAACAGCTCGGGGCGGTTCGAATCCCGGTTCTCGACCGTTCGCATCCTGCCAAGCCCATCGATCATGCTAGAGGGGATGGAGGAGTCGGTCCTGGGCATCTGGGTGGCCCACGGCGAGGGGAGGGCCTTCTTTCCCGATTCCTCGCTTCTACGGCCGATCGAGGACCAACATCTGGCGCCGATCCGTTACGTGGACGACGACGCGGTCGCAACCGAGCGGTACCCCTTCAACCCCAACGGCTCCCCTCTGGGCATAGCCGCCCTTTGCTCCCCGGACGGCCGCCATCTTGCCATGATGCCCCACCCCGAGCGGACCTTCCTCAAGTGGCAGTGGGGCTGGATGCCGGACTCCTGGAGGGAATTCGAGGCTTCTCCCTGGCTCCGTCTCTTTCAGAACGCCCGCCGCTGGTGCGAGAGCGCTTGACCTGACCAGACGTAGCCCCGCCGGGAAGACAGGCTTCCCAGCCTGTCGAAGCCGGGAAGACGGGCTTCCCCACCTGTCGAAGCCGGAAGACAGGCTTCCCAGCCTGTCGAAGCCGGG
>CAYRCA010000514.1:0-3642 GCA_964422565.1 uncultured Acidobacteriota bacterium
GGGCCGGGTCGGCGCGCCGGCGATCGGGCCGCTGGCCGAGATCGCCGCCGAAGGGAAACTGGAAATCGCGAGGGCGGCGGTCAGGGCGATGCGGAACATCGTGTACCACGCCGGTCGACCCGGCGCCGCCGCCGAGGCGGAGGCCGTGGCGGCCGAGTTGATCCGGTTGATTTCCGCGGAGCCTCCGTGGCAACTCCGCCGGGACGTGCTGTGGATGACTTGGCAGATCGCCGACTCGGCGGCGGTCCCCAAGGTCGCCGCACTGCTCGATCACCCCGAACTGGCGGAAGATGCGCGGATGTGTCTGGAGGGGTTGCCCGTGGAGGAAGCGGTCGCGGCCTTGAAGGCGGCGTTAGATGAGGCTCCCGACGCGCGGAAACCCGCGCTGGGCCACTCGCTCCGCAAACGTGGCGTGGAAGTTCCGGGCGTTCCCGACCTCAGGCTAACCCCCACCAGGCAGACCCGGGTGGTCCCGGTCGGGCGAGACTCCACCTAGCGCAGGCATGGAGACGGGCCGTCCCTCCGGCGGCAAAGGCCCGGCTTTGGAACGGGCCGTGGTCTGAGGAAGAAGCGGACCCGGTATCCCGCCCTTCTTCGGAGCCCGTCGCCGCCGGGCCCCCTCGATCACGACCTGGCCCCATCGCGCGGGCGGCGATCCGCTTGAACTGAAGGACCTCCGCATTTCGAGGTCCGGTGGGACAAGCATCCCTGCTTGTCTCTTGGTCCAAAGCCCGCCACCCGGGGGACCGCGCCCGCGAGACAACCTGGAAGGTTATCCCACTCCCGGCGTGGGGTGGTTCTTCTCCGCCTCGCCTCAGACCGAGCGCTGCGAGGTGACGTTCGGTCAATCTCAAGCCAGGATCGGGTGGACGACGCGGCCGTGGACGTCGGTCAGGCGGAAGTCCCTTCCCTGGAAACGATGGGTCAGTCGTTCGTGATCGATTCCGAGCAGGTGGAGCAGGGTGGCCTGAAGGTCGTGGACGTGTACGCGGTCCTTCACACCGCTGTAGCCGATCTCGTCGGTCTCTCCGAAGCTGAAACCCTTCTTCACCCCGGCGCCGGCCAGCCACATCGCGAAAGCTTCGCTGTGATGATCTCGCCCCAGGAAGGGATTGTCCGCACCACCGCGATTCTCCAGCATCGGCGTGCGGCCGAATTCCCCGCCCCAGACCACCAGGGTGTCCTCCAGCATCCCGCGCTGTTTGAGGTCCCGCAGGAGCGCCGCCATCGGGCGATCGACCTCGGCGCACAAGCGGCCCAGGCCCCTCCTATCGACGGCCGTGCCCTCGCTTGTGCCGTGCGAATCCCAACCCCAGTGGAACAGTTGAATGAATCGGACTCCCCGCTCGGCCAGCCGTCGCGCCAGGAGACAATTGTTGGCGAAGGAGGCTTTTCCGGGTTCGGTCCCGTACAACCGATGGATGTAGGCTGGCTCGTCGCGAAGTTCCATGGCCTCCGGAACCGAAATCTGCATACGAAAGGCCATCTCGTATTGAGCGATGCGCGAGAGAATGTCGGGATCTCCCACCTCCCGGTAGTGCTGTTCGTTGACCTCTCCGATCGCGTCGAGCGTCTCTCTGCGCAACGGGCGCGTCATTCCTTCGGGGTCGGAGACAAAAAGGACGGGATCTCCTTCCGAGCGACACTGGACTCCTTCGTAAACGGTGGGGAGAAAGCCGCTGGCCCAGGCCGCCTTGCCGGCGTCCGGCTGGCTGGGGCCCGAGAGCAGGACGATGAAGCCCGGCAGGTTCTCGTTTTCCGACCCGAGACCGTAGGTGATCCACGAACCCATGCTGGCGTGGCCCAGTCGTGACGAGCCGGTCAACATCAGGAGCTGGCCGGGCGCGTGGTTGAATTCGTCGGTATGCATGGCCTTAAGCAGCGTGACCTCGTCGACGATGCGGGAGAAGTGGGGCAGAAACTCCGAGACCCAGATCCCGGATTCGCCGTGCCGTTCGAACGCGGCCTGCGGCCCCAGGAGTCGAGGTATGCCCTGTATGAACGCAAATCGTTTCCCCTCCAGGAGCGAGGGGGGACACTCCTTCCAGTGGAGTTCTCGCAGCTCCGGCTTGTGGTCGAAAAGTTCCAGTTGAGAAGGGGCCCCCGCCATGTAGAGGAAGATCACCCGCTTGGCTCGGGGCGCGAAATGCGGCGGCCGCGGCGCCATCGGATTGCTCAGGTCCAGGGATGGAGTCGCCTCGTCCCCGGTCGAGAGCGCGCGCTCGTAGCCGAGGAGTGAGCCCAAGGCGATACTCCCCAGGCCCAGGCTGGATTTCCGCAGAAAATACCGCCGCGTTCGAACTTCGGCGACTCGACGTGTGACCGCTGGGGATCGATCCATGGCTCGACTCACTCTTTCATGATGAAGGGATCCAGATTGAGGATGGCGTTGCCCACCACGGTCAGCGCCGCCGCTTCGACCGGGGCTGTTCCGGCCCCGCCCAGCCTCCGCGATAGCGGATCGACATCCGCTGCGGAGGGCTGCGCTCCGGCGGTCCGCAGGAACCGGGCGGCATCGTCCGGCTGGTCCCGGTAGTGTTTGGCCGCTTCCTCGTAAAGACGCATCAGCGGCTCGAGCGCTTCCGGCTTGGGCCGCCTTCCCAAGGCGAGCTCATAACCCCGGGCCACCCGGCTCCGCGGATCGGCGCCGCCTTGCTCCAGCATCCGCAAAGCGAGACCCCGCGCCGCCTCCACGAAGACCGGATCATTCAGCGTCACGAGCGCCTGCAGGGGTGTGCTGGTCCGGAATCGCCCCGACACACAGACCTCCCGACTGGGAGCGTCGAAGACGGCCATCGAAGGATAGGGCTGAGTCCGCTTCCAATAGGTGTAGACCGCCCGTCGATACCGGTCTTCGCCCTCGCTGTCCCGCCAACGCTCCCGGCTGTGCGGATTTCGCCAAATGCCGTCGGGCTGAGGCGGCATGACGCTCGGACCGTACATCGTCGGACTTAGGAGGCCGCCGACAAACAAGGCTTGGTCCCGGATCTGCTCGGCCGAGAGTCGCACTCGGGGACCACGGGCCAACAGACGGTTTCGGGGATCCCGCCGGAGCTTTTCCGGAGTGACGTGGGAAGACTGCCGGTATGTGGCCGAGAGGACCAGCTCCTTCAACAGCGCCTTGACGCTCCAGCGATGCTGCTCGATGAAGCGGAGCGCCAGCCAGTCGAGGAGTTCCGGGTGAGTGGGCCTCGCCCCCTGTGTGCCGAAGTCCTCCAGGGTTGCGACCAACCCCGCCCCGAACAGTCTGGCCCAGAACCGGTTCACCGCGACGCGGGCCGACAGGGGATTCTCGGGCGAAACCAGCCATCTGGCCAAGCCCAGCCGGTTGGGCGGGAGGTCGCCGGGCAACCCATTCAGGACGGCCGGAACACCCGGCTCGACCTCCTCTCCCGGAGCCAGCCAGTTGCCCCGGTGAAAGACACGGGTGACGCGGCGCCGGTCGGAGGGAAGCTCTCGCATGATCGGCGTCCAGACCGGCTCCAGGAGTTCCAATTCCTTCCGGAGGGCTTCCAGTCGACGGCGAAGATCCTCGAACTCCGGAGCCACGGAGGCGTAGAATTCCATCAAATGAGCCTGGCCGCTGTAGGGCCGATCCTCTTCGGGCAGGTACGCGATCTTCAGAATCTCCACCAGCAGATC
>CAYRCA010000515.1:0-3637 GCA_964422565.1 uncultured Acidobacteriota bacterium
CGCGATCCTCGGTCCGCTGGCGGGCCGCTGTCCGATCGACGGCGGCCCGATCCGCAACGCCGTGGATTACGCCGAGCGGCAGTCGGCCGCGACCGGCGAGCCGAGCCGCCTTCTCGTGGTAATTGCTTTCCTTCCCTGTCGCCGGTATGTTATACGCTCTTCGAGAGTCGGGAGGGGACGTCCAATGACGCGGTCCGGAGCAAGACCGGCCGCAGGTAAAACGCCCGGTCCGGAGAGTCGCCCGTTATGACAACACTGCATGCCTTGGATTGGTTGTTCGTTTTCGTCTACTTCATCGTGGTCTTCATGATCGCCTTGTGGGCATACCAGAAGGAAAAACAAGCGGAAAATTCGACCGAGTATTTCTTGGCGGGCCGCAATCTGGGCTGGTGGATTATCGGCGGGGCCGTTTTTTCCTCCAACATAGGCTCCGAGCACCTGGTCGGCCTAGCCGGCACCGGCGCGACCGACGGTGTCGCCATGGCTCACTATGAGCTGCACGCCTGGTGCCTCTTGGTGCTGGGTTGGATTATGGTGCCCTTCTACATGCGTTCTAAAGTGTTTACCATGCCCGAGTTTCTGGAAAGACGGTTTTCTCCGGCAAACCGCACGGTACTATCGATCATCTCACTGGTCGCTTACGTCCTCACGAAACTGGCGGTGGGTATTTTCGCCGGCGGCGTCGTCTTCGCGGTTCTCATTCCCGATTTGAACATCATGGGACTGGACAGCTTTTGGATTGGCTCCATCCTGGTGGTTGTCCTCACCGGGATCTACACCATCCTGGGCGGCATGCGCGCGGTCGCTTATACTTCCGCCCTTCAGACCGTCGTTCTCGTACTTGGATCGGGTCTGGTCATGTACTACGGCTTGCGGGCCCTGGGAGGATGGGCCGAATTACGGGCTATCGCAGGGTCGGAGATGTTCAATTTGTGGAAGCCGATAGTTCCCGAGGGAGTGGAGGCAACCTGGGCCCCGGTCATGGAAGCGGGCCGAATGGCCTGGTACTTCAACAGCGACTATCCCTGGATCGGAATGCTTTTCGCGGCGCCCGTGATCGGCCTTTGGTATTGGTGCACCGATCAGTATATCGTTCAGCGCGTCCTCTCGGCCAACAACGAGACCAACGCTCGCCGAGGCTCCATCTGTGCCAGCGCGTTGAAACTGCTGCCTGTTTTCATTTTCATCATTCCCGGCATGATCACTTACGCGCTGGCGGTCAGCGGCCGCCATCCCGTTATCCAGCGCGCTCTGCTGGACGACAGCGGCCAAATCATCACGGACAACGCACAACAGGCTTTTCCTCTCCTGGTCGCAAACATCCTTCCCATGGGGGTGCGAGGGATCGTGGTGGCCGGCCTGCTGGCCGCGCTCATGAGTTCCCTGGCCGGGGCCTTCAACGCCTCATCGGCTCTCTTTACCATCGACTTCTACTCCAAGCTCCGACCGAGAGCCACCGAACGGCAGATCGTCTGGGTGGGACGGATGGCCACCGGCGTCATGGTCTTGATCGCCCTGCTCTGGATCCCGATCATCCAAGGCGGGCGCGGCCTATACGACTACCTGCAGGGGGTGCAGGCTTACCTGGCGCCACCGATCTTTGTGGTTTTCTTCTGCGGTGTCTTTGTCAAGCGGCTGAACGCAAAGGGATGTTTATGGGCCTTGATTATCGGATTCGCCCTGGGTCTTTTCCGTCTCGCCGTGGATACACCGGTCAAGATGATCTCGGGCTTTGCGTATCCGGAAGGCTCGTTTTTCTGGATCGTGAACAACATTTTCTTCCAGTACTACAGCATCGTGATCCTGGTGGTATGTACGGTAGTGATGTTCGCGATCAGCTACGCGACCGAGGAGCCGTCCTACAAGAAGATCGCGGGCCTGACCTACGGAACCCTCACCGATGAAGACCGCAAGACCTCGCGACTGAGCTGGAATGCAAACGACGTACTCGCCTCGGCGGCGGTGCTCTTGGCCATTCTGGCCGCGTACATCTACTTCAGCGGGTAGCTGGTCGATTCGGGTTGACCTTGGACAACCTCAGTTCACAGCGGACGTGGTTTGAGCGGTTCGCCGGGCGCGCATTCAAGCCGCCGATCCCAGTTTCCGAGGCCTGAGGCGGCTTGATAGGTGCTTTCGAGGAATGCCGTCAACGCGCCAGCCGGGTCGGCGGCCCGCCTTACCGCATCGTAGGGCAGGATGAACTCGCGCAGGTTCGTGTCGTAGTAGGCTTCTCGCGGCTCCACCTTCGCGGCTTCAAAGCCCGACGGCTCCGGGTAGGCATACGAATAGAACGCCGGAAAGTCCGTCAGCCCGCCGCCCGGCCAGAAGCCCGCCGAAGAGACTTCGTGACTGTAGGCTTCGCGTGTGACCTCGTCGGGCAGGGCCGGGATCCCGCCGGGATGCGGCGGCGCGTCGCGACCGGAAAAGCGCGTGACCGCCATGTCGAAGCTGCCCCAGAAGAAGTGCACCGGACTGACCTTGCCGACAAACGACGTGCGAAAGCGATTCAGCACGCGATCAATCGACACAAGCGCCTGAAAGAAGCGGCCTGCGGCGTCCGCGGCGTAGGGCCTGCGCTTGTGGTCCTGCGCGAACGGCACCGGGTTCGGGATTTCGTTTGGTCTGCCGTGCAACTTGGGCGTCCCGCCAAGCTCGCTCACGAGGCCGAGAAAGCGGGCGTGGAAGTCCGCCACGGTCATCGGCTGCAGCGGTAACCGCGCCGTGCGGCCGTCAGTGGTATGGCCGACGACGGCATGATCCAGGAAATCAAAGAGGATCTCGATGCCGCCCGGCCCGTCCTCGACCAGCGAAGTCGTAAGCCCGCGCGCGTTGACGTAAAGCGTCGCATGCCAGGAGTGGTTGACCCACGGCGTGCGCGCAAGCCGGTACTTGCCCACAATCTGCGAGTAAAGATGAAGCGCCGTGCAGGTCTCCCGCCACGGCTCGTAGGGAATCTCAGGCCAGCGTAACGCCATGACCGCTATCATAGCAACCGGCTGGCATCGGCGTCGAAGGGAGTCCGGAGAACCCGACACAGGAACCTCGGGGGTTTGGGGTTTCGAGGTTCAAGGGGTTCAGGGGTGGGGTTATGCCCCGCCGCCCCCTCCGGAACCCGCCAAGCTCGCTCACCTACACTCCTTACGGGCCACGAAGAACTCGTAGGCGTAATAGTCCGAGTACTTCCGGTGCAGTTCGGGCTCCCGATCGATCCGATCCAGTACGGAGAGTGCTTCGCGGTCGGCCGAGTACTTGGCTCGAAGCACCTGCAGGCGCTTCTTCATGGGCGTGTAGAAATCGTCCCACCAGGCCTCGTCGGGCAACGCATAGTGACCGAGCGGCTCGAAACCAGACCGTTCGATTGCCGCCAGAACGTCGGACGCCCATCCCATTCCCGGATAGCCTTCGAAGAGCGCCCGCACCTCGGGCGGCGGGTCCTCCTTCCGCCAGACTGCGTCTGTAAAGGCAAGAGAGCCCCGGTTCCGAAGCAGCGCGCGGCAGATCCGCAGCGCCTTCTCGATCCCGAGGTTGTAAAGCGCTCCTTCGGACCAAATGAGGTCGAAGCTCTCGGGCGGGAATCCGGTGGCCTCCATGTCGGCGACGATCGCCCAAATGCGGTGAGAGAGGCCGCGCTCGGCCA
>CAYRCA010000516.1:0-3636 GCA_964422565.1 uncultured Acidobacteriota bacterium
GCGGGGCAGAACTCCGTTTCGGCTACGCCTTCACTCCGTCCTGCCCCGCTGGTTTCCCTCTCCCTGGAAAAAAGGAGTAGTCAAATCCCAATAATCTTCTTAGAATCTCAACCGGCCAGGGTGGGTCAAAAACCGAACGTTGCCCTGGGTCATTTTCCGAGCGTTGCCAACAAGGAGTAGACTCTTGCGCGATGGCCGATCCGGCTTGTGAGCGGCGAAGCGTTCGGTGCGGGGGCCTCGTCCACGAGTGTCCTCAAGAACGAGGCGGGGTGTATCTTCCAAGTACGATGCCTAGTCTTGGCTGCTGATCCTTCCAAAGAGGATCCGGCGAACGGAGATCCAATGATGACCAAGCGTAGAATCTCAAAGGCGTTGGCGCTACTGGCGCTGCTCCTGACGAGCGCTTCTTCGGCGGCCCCGCAGGACGCCGCGTCCGCTCAGCGGCTCGCGGGACGTCTCGTCGTCGACACCATCGACAGCCATGCACTCAAGGGCAACATCCTGGGCGACGCCGCTCGCCAGCAGGTGGTCGTCTATTTGCCGCCCGGGTATGACGAGGCGCCGACACGGCACTATCCAAGCGTCTACCTGCTCCCGCCGTTCGACGGCTCTCCGTCGACCTGGACGCGAGCCTGGCCGGGATTGTTCGGCGAGCGCCCGGGGGTGGCGTTCATTGACAGCGTGATGGCGACGGGAGCGGTTCCCCCGATGATCGTTGTCATGCCGAACGGCCGAAACCGCTATCATGGCAGCTTCTTCTTCAACTCGCCCGTCAGCGGCAACTGGGAAGACTTCCTGACGATCGAAGTCGTCCGCCACGTCGACCAGTCCTACCGCACGATTCCCACCGCCGAAAGTCGGGGTGCGGCCGGCCACTCGATGGGCGGAAACGCGGCGGTTCACATCGGTATGAGGCATCCCGAGATATTCGGCGCCGTGTACGCGCTGTCCCCATGCTGCCTCAGCGGTTATGACCTCTTCGGTATGGAGGCATGGGAGCGGGTACTCGATTATGGCAGCGTCGACGCCCTCAAACGAGGGTACCAGCAGGGTGATTTTCCGGCGATGGTGCTGGTCGCGGCCGGCGTGACGATCACGCCGAACCGCGAGCGGCCACCCTTCTTCTTTGACTTGCCGTACGCGAAGGGCCAGAATGGCCTGCAACCCATCGAGCCTGCCTTCTCGATGTGGCGCCAGGCAGGCGCACAGGAGCAGCTCGAAACCTACGCGGACAACCTGCGAAAGCTGCGAGGGCTGCGCCTGGACCATGGCAATCGCGAGCTCGACGCACTCATGAGCGGTGTACGCCGCTTCTCGCAAACACTAGCCGAACGCGGCATTCCGCACGGGTACGAAGTTTACGATGGTAACCATCACGACCGCATTATGGAGCGCCTGGCCACCCACGTCTTGCCGTTTTTCGGGCAGACGCTCCAAGGGAGCGACGGCACCGGACACTGAGCTCCGATATCCGAGAGGCTTGGCTCCTCGTTGTCTCGTACGCGCGGGACCACCCCCGCCTAACTTAACTAAACGGGGCCAGCTCTCCCTTCAGGCTGAAGTAGTTTCGCCGTAGTATGAAATCGCCGACCCCCCCCGACGCTCCCTTCCCGTGTGCTGGTACCAGCCCTGCCTCCACCACCCTCCCCTTCAGCATTCGCTCGAGGCTGTAATACCCCCGAGGAGTGTTCTGGGCCGAGACCGCGCAGGAAGCGGCATCACCCATCAGAAAGACGAAGATCTCCTCACCGTCTTCCTTGCCCAGGGAAAGGGCGAGCCGGAAGCCGTTGTAGCTTCGCTCGGTCCCGTAAGGGGGATCATTCAGGATAAACAGGTATTTCACTTTCTCGAACTCCTTCGTGGTTTGGAGGGTTCATTCTTGCTTGAGACCGTCGTCCGCCCTTGGAGCTTCGGTCCGCCACCCGACTAAGCCCGGGCGGGCAGCTCCGAAGCCGATCAGATCCGGCGCAGGCTTCGAACGGCATCGGCCACGGCGTCCGCAGCGGTTTCAACATCGTTCGCGGACGTTTCCCGCCCCGTCGAGAAGCGAAGCGTCCCCGCTCCCCACTCCTCCGAAACGTCCATGGCGTGGAGAACATGAGAAATGGTGACCCCACCGGAGTGACAGGCGGCCCCGGCCGAAGCTGCCACCACGTCGCTGACCGCATCCAGAAGACGGCCTGCTTCAACTCCCAGGAAACTCACGTTCAATGTATTGGGAAGCCGCATCTCCGGGTGTCCGTTGATCCTCACGTCGGCGACCTTTCGGCGGAGTGCTTCCTCCAAGTGATCTCTGGCTTCCCGCATCTTTCCGGCGAACAGATCCAGATGTGCTCCAGCTACGGCGCACGCTTCTCCAAGGCCCACGATTTCCAGGACATTCTCGGTTCCGGGCCGGCGCCCCTTCTCCTGACCGGCACCTTCCAGGAGTCGTTCCAACTCAACGCCATCACGGACATAGAGTGCCCCAACCCCCTTCGGTCCGTAGAGTTTGTGTCCGGCCAGCGAAAGCAGATCGACGCCCAGAGCGGTCACATCGACCGGGATTTTGCCCGCCGACTGAGCGGCGTCGGTGTGGAACAGGATCCCGCGCGATCGCGCCAGTTCTCCGATCTTTTGCACCGGCTGAATCGTTCCGACTTCGTTATTCGCATGCATGACGCTGATGAGGATGGTGTCGCCGCGAATCCTTCGTTCGATGTCGGTCATGTTTACTCTGCCGTGCCGATCCACCGGGAGGTACCCAATCTCGAACCCGTCCCACCGAAGCCTTGCGCAGACCGCGGTGACGGCCGGATGCTCGATCCGGGTTGTGAGACTGTGGCGACCCTGCGACTTTCGAACCAACGCCGCGCCTCGCAGGCCCAGGTTGTTCGACTCCGTACCCCCACTGGTGAAGACGACCTCCTCCGGCCGACAACCGAGAAACTCGGCGACCTGCCCGCGGGCTCTCTCGACCGCCGCCCGGGTCCGCCTCCCGTAGAGGTGGGAACTCGACGGATTTCCAAAGTGACGCTCCAGATAAGGTCGCATTGCGGCAATCACCTCGGGAGCGTGCGGTGTCGTCGCGTTATAGTCGAGATAGATGGGTACCCGCGGTTCGATGTTCTCTGGTTTCGTGGTTGGCATGATTGGCATGATTCTTCTCTAATATGGGATGTCCGACCTTGCCGTAATCAAGTGACCGGCGCGTTCGGTCTCTCCTGAACTTTGTCCTCCCGATCCCACACATCGGTCTCCCGGGAAGTTCTTGGTGACGATGGCCTTCCTTCCATCTCTTCCTTCAAGTTGGGGGGCGACACAAAAGGAGTCAGGAGAAGTCCCTTCAGCCCCTGCCACTTCATGTCCCGAAACTCGTCCAGACCGAATCGAATCGTACGGGGATCCTCCACCAGTCGAAAGGTTGAAAACAGTCGATCCCAGAAGGAAAAAATCGTTGAAAAGTTGGAGTCGGTTTCCGGCCGGTAGCTCGAGTGGTGGACCCAGTGCATCCAGGGAGTGACGATCACCGATCGAAGAACGCGGTCCAGCCGGGCCGGCATGTTGATGTTGCTGTGGTGCAGGATGATTACCGGGAACACCAAGAGTTCGTACAAAAGCAGGTGCCAGAGCTGAATGGAGAGAAGCGGAATCAGC
>CAYRCA010000517.1:0-2992 GCA_964422565.1 uncultured Acidobacteriota bacterium
GGTGGTGGGTATCAACACCTTCATCAGCACCCGAACCGGACAGTATGCGGGGATCGGCTTCGCCATCCCCTCCGCGGACTTCGTGAACTCGTACAACCAACTGGTCTCGGAGGGGACAATCCGCCGCGGCTGGTTGGGTGTGTCCATGAACACCTTCCCTATGACCCCCGAGATGGCCAAGTTTTTCGGCGTGACCGAAGAAGCCGGCGCCAGTAACGGCAGGGGTGTCCTCGTCACCCAACTGATCGACGAGAGGGGTGAGCCAAGCGAGTCGGGTCCCGCCGCGAAAGCCGGCATCCAACCCGAGGATGTCATCATCAAGTTTGGAGACCGCGATGTCGAGAGCTACTGGGATCTGCGCACGGCTGTCGCCAACACCCCGCCGGGAAAGAAGGTGCCGGTGCTGGTCGTCCGGCGGGGCGAGGTGGTCCGGAAGGAGGTGGAGCTGGCGCAAAGAACCCTGGAGGATCGGCAGAGAGCCGATCGGGAAGGCTTCACCTTCGAGGATCCCCCCGAGGAGGAGCAGCGGCCTAAGGAAATCGGACTGGAGTTTCAGACTCTGACCGCCCGCGAAGCCGCCGAGCTCAACCTGGGCGACGAAAAGGGAGTCCTGATCTTGAGCGTGACGCCGGGCAGCCTGGCCGACGATGCCGGGCTCCAGCAACGCATGGTGGTCACCCACGTCAATGGGAAACCCGTCACCAGCGCCGCCGACTTCAAGGACGAGGTGACCGCGGTTCCGTCGGGAGAGGGCGTTGTCGTACGCGTAGTCGCGAGTTCGCCCGCGGCGCCGAAGACAGTCCTTTACACGTCCTTTGTGAAACCGTAGTTCGGTTGGCTTGCCCTTCCGAATGGGAGGGGGGACCAGCGGAGCCCGCGGGAACGAATGGGGCGGAGAATACCCGCCGTGCGTTCCCGCGGGCTCTTTCCATTTGGCTCCGCCGAAACTAGAATCCCGGGCTATGAAGATTGGACTTCCTCGAGAGGTGAAGGACAACGAGTACCGGGTGGGCCTCGTGCCCGCGGGAGTCTACACGCTGGTTGAAGACGGCCACTCCGTTTATGTGGAAAGGGGGGCCGGCGAGGGATCCGGATTTTCCGACGAGGAGTACGCCGGGGCGGGCGCTCAGTTGGCTGATACGGCCGACGAAGTCTTCGCCATCGGGGATCTAATCGTCAAGGTCAAGGAACCGGTTGACGAGGAATTCGACCGTCTGCGGGAGGGCCAGGTCGTATTCGGCTACCTTCATTTGGCGCCGTTTCCGGAGTTGACTCGACTCCTGGTGCGGAAGAAGGTGACCGCCGTGGCCTATGAAACCATCACCGACGACCGGGGCCATCTTCCCCTCCTCACGCCAATGAGCGAGATAGCGGGGCGCATGGCGACGATCGTGGGAACCTATTATCTTCAAAAACCCCGGGGGGGACGGGGAGTCTTGCTCGGCGGGGTGCCGGGGGTGAGACCCTCCCCGGTGGTCGTCATCGGCGGGGGGACGGTGGGGATCAACGCTGTGAAAATGGCCATGGGATTGGGGGCCCAGGTAAGCGTGCTGGATGTGGACGTCGAGAGATTGCGGTACATCGACGACCTCTATTTCGGGCGGGTGGAGACCCTGATGTCGAACAAACTGCATCTGGCGGAGGCTATGCGCCGTGCCGATCTGGTCATCGGCGGAGTGCTGATTCCGGGCGCCAACGCCCCGAAGTTGGTGACCCGAGACATGGTTGCCAACATGAAACCCGGGTCGGTCATCGTGGACGTCGCCGTCGACCAGGGCGGTTGCTGTGAGACCACGAGGCCGACCACCCACAGCGAACCGGTTTATGAGGTGGAGGGGGTACTCCACTACTGTGTCACCAACATGCCGGGGGCCATGCCGAGAACCTCGACCCAGGCGTTAACGAATGTCACGTTTCCCTACGCCAGGAGGATCGCCTGGGTCGGTCTGGAGGAGGCGGTTCGGCGGGATCCTCATCTGCGCAACGGGGTCAACACGTACCAGGGGCAGGTGACCTGCCGGCCCGTATCGGAGGCCCAGGGCCTACCCTTCACTCCAATGGAGAGTCTGATCTGACGGATTCCTTGGCCGAACTCGCAGTCCGAATCGATCCGGCCGCGTCCGGCGCCGAGAACATGGCAGAGGACCGGCATTGGCTGGAGGCGGCGGAGGAATCGGATCGGCCCCTCACTCTTCTGCGGCTATATCGCTGGAGACCCGCGGCGGTGTCCCTGGGGAGGCATCAGAGGCCGGAGTTTTCCCTCGACGTCGAGTTCTGCCGTCGACGGGGAATTCCCCTGGTTGTTCGACCGACCGGCGGGCGAGCCGTGTTCCACGACCGAGAACTGACCTATGCGGTCGTTTCGAATCATGCGAGTGTCACACGGGCGGCGCGGGTCTCGGAGACCTATCGCCTGATGGCCGGAATCCTTCGCCGGGGCTTGTCCAGTTTGGGCGTCCCGGTTGAGTTGTCGAAGAGGTCCCGCCCCCTCCCTCCGCGGGCACCCACCCCTCAACAGAGGGCCTGCTTCGCCGCGGCCTCGCGGTATGAACTGCTGGTGCGCGGCAGGAAGGTGGCGGGCAGCGCCCAGTGTCGGTTGAAACGCTCGGTCCTCCAGCATGGGTCCATCCCGCTGGAGATCGACTATCGACTCATGTCCCGCGTGCTGGGTTGCGAGGAAGCCGATCTGCGCCGGCACATGATCTCGCTCGACGAGGCCTGTGGGCGAGAGGTGTCCTTCGAGGAGGCGGCCGAGGCGGTGAGGGCCTCGTTTCTCCAAGCTCTCATCCCGCTGCACTCCGGTGTGCCGCATGTGGACCGGGGCAGTATTCCACGGGCTCCCAACGAGGCCCCGGGCGACGTTTCCGGGACGGGGGGCGAGTCGGGGAGGACCCCGTGGGCCTGTCCAGGAGGTGGCTGAGATGACTTCCCGCCAACGTGTCGCGCTGGCGCTCGATCACCGCCGGCCGGATCGCATCCCCCTCGACCTGGG
>CAYRCA010000517.1:3002-3623 GCA_964422565.1 uncultured Acidobacteriota bacterium
ACCGGCATGCACGTCACCACCGTCTATCTGCTTCGCCAGGCACTGGGACTCGATCCGCCCGAGACGCCGGTCAAGGTCATCGAGCCTTATCAAATGCTGGGCGAGATCGCCCCCGACCTCATGGAGGCGCTGGGGGTGGACGTCGTCGGCATCTGGCCTTCAAAGAATCTGTTCGGATTTCGCAACGAGGGCTGGAAACCGTGGACCACCTTTGACGGGACCCCGGTCCTGGTCCCGGAAGCCTTTAACACGGACGTCGAGGCCGAAGGGGATCTGTTGGCCTACCCCGAGGGGGACAAGAGCGTGCCCGCTTCGGCACGGATGCCGCGGGAGGGGTTCTATTTCGACGCCATCATGCGGCAGGTCCCCCTGGACGACTGCCAACCGCGGGTCGAGGA
Organism: uncultured Acidobacteriota bacterium; assembly: GCA_964422565.1. Classification (GTDB taxonomy): domain Bacteria; phylum Acidobacteriota; class UBA6911; order RPQK01; family JAPXNP01; genus CAYRCA01. The sequence continues at coordinate 3,401 of CAYRCA010000517.1, forward strand.
CAACCTGGAGGAGTTCCAGCCGATCTCCGAGGCGGAACTGGAGCACTTCCGGACCGGCATCACCCGTCTGCACACGCAGACCGACAAGGCGATCCTGGCGAACTTCGGAGGGACGGCTTTCGGCGACATCGCGCTGGTTCCGGCGACTTGGCTGAAGCATCCAAAAGGCATCCGCGATGTCGCGGAGTGGTATATGAGTCTGGCCACTCGAAGGGAATATGTC
>CAYRCA010000518.1:0-3619 GCA_964422565.1 uncultured Acidobacteriota bacterium
AACAAATGCGGCACAGTAGTTCGGGGAGGTCGGACACCGCCGCCGCCGGTACAAACGGCACGGCCGCGTTCGGCGTTATGGGGTTCGGGTCGGCGGCCAACGCGCGGCGCGCGACGACTCGCGACGCGTCCTCCGCCTCGGTCCGGGCCGCTCGATTCGAACGGCCGGCGGCGACTCGGGGCTCGATCCTTCCGACGATCGCGCCGCGGCGCGGTTGGGACCGGTGGGCCTTGCGGTAGGCGCTCGGAGAGCAGCAGCCCAGATGCCGCCGGAAGTTGTACTCGAGGGACCCGAGCGTGAATCCCGCCTCCAGGGCGACGCTCGTCACCGGATCGTCGCCGGACTCGAGCAGCCCGATCGCACGCGACAACCCGTCCAAAACCAGGTACCGGTGGAACGAGAGCCCGACGACCTTCGCGAACCGCTGTTCGAAGGCGGTTTTCGACAGGGAGGCGTACTCCGCGCCGAGCCTCACCGAAATCGTCGTGCCGAAGCATCCCTCCACCACGCGATAAGCCTTTCGCAGGTTCGGACACCGTTCGATCCGCCGGCGGGCTCTTCGCACCTCCTTCTCGATGGCCCGGGCTCTTCGAAGACACTCTTCCCATTGGGAGATCTCTTCAACGAGAAGGCTTTCCCCCCACACGTCATCCCCTTTTCCTCCCCCGAACCTTCCATACTCCGTCGACGCCCTCTAAAACCATATCTTCCGCAGTGGGACTTCCGCAAGAAAAAACGACTCCCGACCTTTGATTCGCATGCATAATATGGGACTCTTATTTCAACTATCCGTAAAACCGGTCGCGCAGGTTCGGAGCCCAACATCCGGGCGCGCCCGCACGATTCATCCTCGTGAACACAGGCTTCACAAACTCCATGCGCGCGGTGGTCTTTTTCGAGAACATTCCGTGCGTTTTCAAGACAATTCCGTGCGTTTTCGAGAGCAAATGACCGACCGGTTCGGCTAAGCTGATCCGCGGGGGCGCGGAAGGGGAACCGGGGAACCGGGCCGCCCGACGCGAGTCCGGAGCGCTCGGCCCGCGCCCGCCGAGAGGAAGGAGCGGAACGATGCGAGTCTCGTCTGTTTTCGCCGGTTTGATTGTTTTGATACTGCTAATGTCGGCTGCGTTCCTGTCGGCGCAGGGGGCCGGAGGGGAACCGCCGGTCCTCGCGCTGGAGATCGACAGGGTTGAGGTGCCGCTGGACTTCGGAAGGAGGGTCGTCGACGCCGAGGCGGAGTATCTCATCGACCTGGATCCGTCGGTCGTCGCGGCCGACCCGGACGTTCTGTCTCTCGACATGTACCGGGAGACTCGACTGGAGGCGCGCCGGATCGGGTTTCGAATCCGCGACGACTGGGTAGCTTGGAGCGGGAATCTTTACTTTCCGGATCTACTCGGACTTGAGATGCCCGCGGGTTACGTTCTGCTGGTGAATCGAGGAGATCGTGTCACCGGCGTCGTCAGTGTTTATGCCACGGACGACGAGTTCCAAATTGTCGCGTCTGCCGGACAACACCGTCTCGTTAGGCTAAAACGTGAGCGCATGCCCACGTGCGGTGTCCGCAGCGACCATATCGACGCGATATGGGAGCAGACACCGGACAACTCAATCGAACCGCAGGGCTTCGGTGGAATGCCGTCCACATCGGGCGGGCACTCCGAGATCAGGGTCTTGGCTGTCGTGCCCCAGGGGCATCTCACAACGCAGGCTGAGGATTTCATCATAACTTCGGTTGAGATCGCGAACGACGCGTTCAACTTTTCTCTCGCCCACCATGATGTGGGCGTCGAATATGTTCTCACGGGGATCAGCGAGATGGTAACGGTGCCGCTGGCGCCGCCGCCGAGTCCGCCAGCATCGGACAAACGGATGGAGAGCTATTTGCTTTGGATGAACACTGGCGGTATTGATCAGCATCGGGATTACTATCAAGCGGATATGGTTGCTTTGTTTGTTCCTCCAGATGCTTACCCCTATTGTGGCATAGCCAATCTCCGATTTCTTCATCCCGACGGCATCGAAAGGATCATCACCGGCTTTGCCTGGCGTGAGTGGACCAACCAAGCCTTTTCTGTCCAAGTCATAGGCTGCGGAATGAATGATGTGACGTTCGCTCATGAACTCGGCCACAACTTTGGGCTGAGACACGACTCCGCCACATTAGAGGCTCCCTGGCTGCCACTCGAGGATTACCCGAACCCGAGAGGCCACCTATTCTGGACGACTCGCTGGGGGCAGAAAGCTACGGTGATGGGATGTGTTGGCGGAGCGGCTCCATGTAATCGGGTGTTGTACTATTCGGACCCCACCTTCATTCTCCCGTTCTGGGGGGTCGAACCAACCGGCTCCATTGAAGACCGGGCCGACGCTGTGTCGGTACTCATCGGAATGGCGGAAGAGTACTCGAACCTATGGCAACCGTAGAGCTGACAGCTTCGCCGGTGCGGAGATACCTTCCGAACACTATGAATACTTTAGCAAGGAGTGTGGCGATGTGGAGAGCCGTTGGTTTCCTATCTTGGTTGACGATAACGTTCGCCACTCACGTCTCTTCGGGGGAATCGTCGTCGCCTTCCGCGAAGACTCCGGGTCCCGTCGCCTTCACGCTGGGCTGGTTCGGCGATGATTGGGTCGCTCTCGTGCCGCCGTCGATGCCCGCCGGACTGAACGCCCGGGCCGTCTTCGCCGACTGGGGCGTGGCGCTTTCGGCCGACGACTTCGCCTCGGGCCCGGTCGGCGGGACGCTGGCGGTCCGACCCGGTCCGAACGTGGATGCGGTCTTCGAGATGCCGGCCGTTTTCAATCGCTCCCCGGAGGGCGAAGGCGGGGGAGCGATGACCCTCCGCTTCGACTCGCCTTTGCGACGGGTTCGGATCGACCTGGGGGCCGAGTCGTCGACCGAGGCGGTGGTCGGTTTTTTCGGGATCGGAGGCACGGTTCTGGGAGAAGTCGCGGGGGACGTCGGGCGGGCGGATCTGGTGCCTACGGAGTTCCCCTTCGAGGACGATGACGGGATCGTTCGGATCGAGGTGACCGGGCGGGACGCCGGCGTTCCCGTGGCCCTGCTCCAGATCGTCGCGGAGTTCGCGTCCCCTCCCTCCTTTTCGCGCTGCGTTCCCCGGGTGGCGCACGGCGCGTTTCCCGAGGGAGGTTGGACCCTTCAGACGCTGTTGAGCGCGGCGACTCTCTTCCCGGGCACCGGCCTGCGGGTTCCGGAGCCGGTGGAGGTCGATCTGTCTCTCGAGTTTCGCGACCATTGGGGCGCGCCCTTGACCGTTGTCCTCGACGACGAAGCCGAAAGCGGGTTCGAGTACGCGCTCGGATATTGGCAACCGAGAATCGCCCGTACGACGGACTCGCTGTCGGACTTGGACGCGGGCTACGTTTGCGCCGCTTCGAACTATCCGTTTCACTTTGCCGCCGTCTATCGGGTTCTCGACGAGAGCGGGGCGCCGGTCTCCGAGGCCGGGATCCAAGGGGTGCGGCCGGGACATCGGTTCGTCGGCGTCCTGCAAAAGGAGGCCGCCGGGGAGACGAACACCGCCCTGGCGCTGGCCAACGTCTCGGACGGGGAGGCCACGGCGGCGGTGACGTTTCTGCTGGCGCCGGCGACGAC
>CAYRCA010000519.1:0-3372 GCA_964422565.1 uncultured Acidobacteriota bacterium
GTCTGCAACAACATGACCTCGAAGTTGCCCCAGGTTAGAAAGGTCTGGGGGCGGAGGAATCCGAAAACCACGATGACGAACACCAGACCCAGCAGGGGACCAAACTTGTCCAGCCATTCGGCCAACCGTCGTCGACTCAACTGCGAGCCACCCTTTCCGCGTCCTCTCCGCCACCCGACCCGGTGGCGGCCACCATGATCTCGTGCTCGGTCAATCCCGCCGCCGGCACCGGCGGAAGGAGTACGCCCCGGCACATGACCGCGATCCGGTCGCAAACACCCAACAACTCGGGCAGGTAACTGCTCACCATGAGAATCGCCCTGGGGGGCACGCCAGCCGCGGGATCGCCCGCCGCCAGTCGGTCGACGAGTCGGTAGACTTCGGCCTTGGAGCCCACGTCGATGCCCCGCGTGGGTTCGTCCAGCAGGAATACATCCACGTCATGGCAGAGCAGTCGGGCCAGGGCGACCTTCTGCTGGCTGCCGCCGGAGAGATCCAGAAGGCGCTGCCGGGGGCCCTGGCAACGGATCGAAAGCCGCTCGATCCACTTCCGGCTGATCTCGTCCTGACGGGCGGGAAGCACCAGTCCCGCCGGACCCAGACCTCGCAGGTTGGTGAGGGTGAGGTTGTCGGCAACGGTCAGGTTGAGAGCAAGCCCCTCCCCCTTGCGATCCTCGCTGACCATTCCGACCCCCTGAGACCACCGCAGCGCGGGCGAACTGGGACCCAGATAGGCGCCCACCCGCACCTGCCCGCCTCGCACGGGCGCGAGGCCGAACAGGGTCCGAAGCAACTCGGTTCTGCCCGCCCCCACGAGGCCGGCGATTCCCACCACCTCTCCCCGTCTGAGGTCGAGCGACGCCGATCTGGTGCGGAGTACGCCCCGCAGCCCGGTGACCTCCAAGATCACTTCCCCCGGGATTCGCTCCGAATGAGTGTAGAGATCCTCAACCGCGCGGCCCACCATCATCGCGGCCAGGTCGTCGGTGCTGACTTCGACCGTGCGGCCGCTTCCCACCACCACGCCGTCCCGAAGGACCGTGTAGCTGTCGCTGACTTCCGTGACCTCCTCGAGAAAATGGGAGATGTAGACGACGGCATAACCCCGGGCGCGCAGCCGACCGATAAGGGAGAACAGGCGCGGCACATCCCGTCGCATCAGCGCGCTGGTGGGCTCGTCAAGAACCAGGACCCGACACCCCACGGCCACGGCTCGAGCGACTTCCACCAGTTGCTGTTCGGCCACCGATAGGCGGGCGACGCTGGTTTCCGGGTCCAAATGGGAAAGCCCGAGCTGCCCCATCGCCCGGCGCGCCGTTTCCCTGAGGTCTCTCCACCGCAGAAAGGGGCCGCGGGTCGGCTCCACCCCGAGAAGGATGTTTTCCTGGATGGAGAGGTGGGGCGCCAGGGAGAGCTCCTGGTAAATCATGGCCACACCGGCCAGTCGCCCCTCCAGGGGATCCCTCGGCTGGTAGGGTTCGCCGTCCAGCCGGATGGCGCCCGCGTCGGGCCGATAGGCGCCCGAGAGGATCTTCATGAGGGTGCTCTTCCCGGCCCCGTTCTCGCCGACCAGCGCGTGGACCTCCCCGGCCCGCACGGCCAGATCCACCCTGTCCAAGGCGACGGTGGCGCCGAAGCGCTTCGATATGCCCTCCATTCGGAGACGCGGCTCGACGGCGGACACGCGCTATCCCTCAGCCGTGCCGAGCAACTGGCGAACCTCGGGCTCAGACAGGTTGGAGCGGTCGACCACGCGAACGCCCGTGTCGATTCGCTCGGGCACCGCCTCGCCCTTCAGGTGGTCGACCATGGTCTTGACGGCCAGATAGGCCATGTTCCGGGGATCCTGTACGATCAGCGCGTCGATCTCCTCTCTCTCCAGTCCGCGGACCAACTCTTCCGAGGAGTCGAAACCGATGAAGCGGACCCGACCGGCCAGGTTGTGCTTCCGCAGCGCCACCAACATGCCGTAGGTGGTCGACTCGTTGGGACAGAAGATCCCGTCCGCCTGCCGGAGCGTATCCAGAAGCTCCTCCGCCTTCTGGATGGTCTCCCCCGAGGTCGCGCCCCCATACTGGTTCTCCAGGATTACTTCAATGCCGGGGCTCCCGCGGACCACATCGAGGAAACCCTGTTCCCTCTGGGTGGTGCTGGCCGAGCCCACCTGATAGCGCAGCAGAACGACCTTGCCCCGGCCGTTCAACAACTCCACCATCCGCTGACCCGCCAGCCGCCCCCCCTCGTAATTGTCGGTGGCGACAAAACTGACGAAGTCCTTCCCCACCTCGCCGTTCAAGTCTGAATCGAAGATCACAACCGGGATTCCGCGGCTGCCCGCCCCCCGCACCGGTCTCAACAGCGCCGTGTCGTCCAGGGGCGCCAGAACGATTCCCGCCACTCCTTCGGTCACGAACTGCTCGACGAGGGCGATCTGCAAAGCCCGGTCGTTCTCCTTCAAGGGACCCTTCCAGATGATGTTGACATCCAGCTCACGGCCGGCCCTCTGGGCGCCCGACTCAACCGACCGCCAGAAGACGTGAGTGGTTCCCTTGGGTATCACCGCGATCGAGTCCCTCGCCGAGGCCGTCCCCGGATCGGCACACCCCCAACAGCCGAGAAGGCCAGGAACGACCAGGAAGAGCACTCCAAAGCGTCTCATAACGTGTTTTCCTTTCCGCGGATTATCCCCACCCGGGCGCGGAGCCGGCGAGGGCTGCGCGGACCCGGTTTCGCGGCGCCCTGCCCCGCCGGGACAATCGACTACCGCACGATTATAATGAGCGGAGTCCGGATTTGTAAGTTCAAAGCGGCCTTGCAGGATCGGTAGTCGCGGTCTTGTCGAGCGGGCCTCGGGCGAGCCTTGGGGGGTGCGGGCGATGACGGAGAGGTTTCTGGTCACCGGCGCGTCGGGCTGTATCGGCGCCTGGGTTCTTCGGGTTCTTCTCCGGGAAGGGACCGAGGTTGTGGCCACCGATCTCGTCGACGATCGAAGACGGCTCCGGCTGGTCCTGGAGGAGGAGCCGCTCGATCGACTCCGGTTCGCGCCGGCGGACATCCTGGATCTGTCGCGCCTGCGAGCCCTGGTCGCCGAAAACGGGATTACCCACATCATCCACCTGGCCGGACTGCAGGTGCCCTTCTGCAAGGCGAATCCACCGCTCGGCGCCCAGGTCAACGTCACCGGCGCGATCCACATCCTGGAGGCGGCGAGGGAGTTTCGGGAACAGGTTCGGGGCGTGGCGCTGGCCAGTTCCGTCGCCGTCTTCGGGCCGCCGGCCCTGTACGGCGACGCTTCCCTGGCGGACGACGCCCGCCTCGCTCCCGACACGCTTTACGGAGTCTACAAGGTCGCCGACGAGCAGGCGGCCCGGG
>CAYRCA010000519.1:3382-3612 GCA_964422565.1 uncultured Acidobacteriota bacterium
CGATTGGGGCGTCCCCAGCGTGGCCCTGCGACCCTATATCGTTTTCGGGGTCGCGCGGGACCAGGGACTCACCTCCGACCTGACCAAGGCGATCCTGGCCGCCTGCGCGGGACGCCCCTACCGGATCAAGTTCGGCGGTCCCGTGCTGGTCCACCTGGCGGAGGACGTGGCGAAGGTCTTCATCCGGGCCGCTCGATCCGGCTTCCAGGGAGCGGCCGCCTGCAACCTGG
>CAYRCA010000520.1:0-3611 GCA_964422565.1 uncultured Acidobacteriota bacterium
CCCTCGGGTCCGGGGGGAATTCTCAGGCGACAGACTTCACGGATTCCACCGAGTGGGCCTCCGGCGTATCGCGGTCTCCAGCCCGGTGGCGGACAGACTCAAAGCAATCCGTGGCCTCAAAGCCGACGGCTGAGCGTTGACGGCTGACGGTTCGACGCGGTCTGTCGATCCTCCCGGTTGGTGGCCACCGGCCGCGCCGTGTTATACCGTGTCCTGTCTCGCCATGAAGTCGCGACTCCCAGTCCCCTGGGGTCGTGACCGGCGACTTCACGGGGAGGCAAAGAGACCGTGGAGTTTTCGTCGTGAGCGGGCGGAGTCGCAACTTCAGGATCACACCTCTTCGGAGGCCGCCTTTCGGAGCGGTACAAGCCCAAGGGAGACGGATGATGACGACCGACCAGCGATTCGACGGATGGGTCCGCCGGGGCGTGAGCCTTACGGCCGGGCCTCTGCTGTGCATTCTCCTCAGTGGGAGCGGATATCTCCGGGCCGAGAGCGAGATCGTCCGGCTGGAGGCGCGCCTCCAGGCCTTGGAAGAGCAGATCCAGGCACTCCGGGGAGAGATCGAAAGGATGCGCCGGACCGAAGAGAACAGGCCATTGACCGCCGAGACCGTGGAGTCTCCCCGGGCCACGGTCGATGTCGGAGAGGGCGGCGCCACCCTGAGGGCCGGAGACGGGTTGCTTGCGGTTCGCCTGCGGGGCTACTTTCAGGCGGACTCCCGATTCCACTTGGCCGAGGATCCTTTGTCCGGCAACGACACCTTCCTGATGAGGCGTGTCCGTCCCGTTCTGGAGTTGACGGCTTTTCGGGACTTCGATTTTCGTTTCATGCCCGACTTCGGAGGGTCCTCGGCCAATCTCTTCGACGGCTATTTCAACTGGAGGATCTCGCCCCAATTCCAGGTGATGGCGGGAAAGGCGAAGTCTCCCACGGGGCTGGAGCGGCTGCAGTCGGCCGCGGCGCTGGCCTTCGTCGAGAGGGGACTGCCCACCCATCTGGTTCCCAATCGAGACATCGGGGTTCAGGTGCACGGCAGCCTCCTGGCGCGACGACTGGACTACGCGATCGGTTTGTTCAACGGGACGAAGGACGGGGGCAGTTCGGTCGCCGACGGGGACGACGGCAAGGATCTCGCCGTTCGGGTTTTCACCCATCCCTTCCGAACCCGCGACCGCAGTCCCCTGCAAGGGCTGGGAATCGGCATTTCCGGAACCCGCGGCCGGCACGAGGGCGTTCCGAGAGCTTACGCCACTACCGGCCAGCAGGACTTCTTCCGGTTCAGGCCGGGAGTCGTCAACGACGGCGTCATCCGACGGGTCTCGCCGCAGGGCTATCTTTACTCGGGCCCGGCGGGAGTCCTCTGGGAATGGACTCAATCCTCCCAGGAGTTGCGACTGGGCGGGAATCACCTCAGGATCCGCAACCGGGCCTGGCAGGTTGTGGGCTCCTACATGATCACCGGGGAGGACGCCTCCTATGGGGCGGTCCGTCCCCGCCGAAACCTGGCTCGCGGCGAAGCGGGATGGGGGGCGCTGGAAGTGGTGGCCCGAGTGGGTCGCCTGACGATCGACGAGAAAGCCTTTCCGGTTCTCGCCGACCCGGGGGCCAACGCCTCCCGGGCGCGGGGCCTCGGACTCGGGTTGAACTGGTACCCCAATCGGTCCGTCAAGTACACTCTAGACTTCGGACGAACCGCCTTTGGCGGCCACGCGGGAGACTCCGGGAGGAAGCCCGCCGAGAACACTCTGTTCTCGCGGGTTCAGTTCGCCTTCTGATTTTGACGGCACTCCCGCGTAGAGGGCGATGGCGCCGGGCAAGGTGCCGCTCTCGACCAGAAGACGCGGAAACGTCTTGAGCAGCTTCTCCGCCAGTTCGGGAGGAGCCTCCCCCATTCCCGGACGGGTGACCGTCAAAAGGTGCCGGCCAAACTGGTGCCGGGCTGGTCATCAGTGATTATCTTCGACGGGACGGCTCGGGGCGGGTTCCGTCCCGAACCCCGGATGCCCCCGGCGGCCTCTGCGGGTAGCCCGGGCTTAACAAGACGGCCCCCCTTGACGACGGCGCGGGGGGGCGAGTCAGCACACCTCTCCATCGTCGTCCAGATAACAGGCGTCCGACTGGAACCTCCTCCATTCGGCGACCCAGGATTCAAGAGCGCTCAAGTGGCGGAGAATGGCGTCGCGTCCCGCCACGAGGTGGTCGCCGTCGCGCAAGGCGGGCAGCGTGCCCCCGGCTTCGGTCCCGTGCCGGAGTCCGGGTTCGATCAGTTCCACGCGGTAGGCGAGCACCATCTCGCGGAGGACCTCCTCGACTTTGTCGGCATCCTTGTTCTTGGGCGGTCGATAGAGTCGCAGCATGATTACTCCACCAAGACCCCATTCTACGGCAGCGCCTCCCTCCCGGGAAGACAGGCTTCCAGCCTGTCGACGCGGGTTCGCGGGGAAGACAGGCTTCCAGCCTGTCGACGTTGTCGCCGTCGGTTCTCGGCACCGACGCCGGCGCCGAGTGTCCGCTGGGGCTTGGCGATGCTTGGACGGGCGGGGATGCCCGTCCTCCCTTTGGACGGGCGGGGATGCCTTCCCTCTCGACGTTGCTATTGAGCGGATTCGGTGCTCAGGTATCCACCGTTGGGCGCCACGTCGGTCATCTCCGCCTGGTTCCCGACGGCCACCGCGAAATGCAACCGGCCGTCCGAGCCGATCGCCTCGAGGGGGATGGAGACCCGCAGCGTCAGGCCGTTGTCCAACAGACTAAGCGGGGCGGTTCCGACTTCCTCCTGGCGGCCTCGCCAGGAGGTCCTGAAAATGGGGGCCGCCGCGGCCCTGACGGGGTCGAGACCGCCCAAGTCCACAAAATAATCGACGCCCAGCCCGGACGCGTGGGTGGAAAAGAGATCCACCGCCGAGATGGTGCCGGTCTGCGGCTCTCGATCGGTGTCGAGGTCGACGAAGCCGGCCAGCACCTCCGTCGGTTCCGGATAGGTCGAGTCGTTGGCCAGTCTGACCGGTTCGGCAAAAGTCAGGTCGATCACCAGGGAGTGGGAAGCGTCGTCGATCTGGCTCGAGACCTCGAGCAGGTCAACCTGTCGCTCGCCCTCCCCGAAGGTATCCCCCCTGGGATCGGAGTAACTGCCCGGCGCCGTTGTCGGCCCGATGTTGGCCTGTCGCTCGACGTAAAGGTCCGGCACTCGGACCAGCGAGACCACCGACGCCGCTTCGTCGGGAAGCTCCTCCACGACCAGAATTCCCGATTGCCCCGTAATGTGGTTGAGGATGGGGAGATAGGCGAGGTCGTCGGCTCGTTCCTCCCCGACCCAGGCGGTTCTGAAATCCTCCCGCGGGCCCAGCAGGGCGACTTGGGCGGCCTCCCGGTCGGCGACCAGGAGCTGGAACGCGTTGGGGCAGGGGATCTCCCTGCGGTACAAACCGAGAATCTGTCCCGTGGCGTCGAACTCGCCACCGACGTTTCGCCTTTCGCCGGTGAGGCGGTCGATCTCCAAAATCCCCGACGCCTCGGAAACGTAGATTCGCCCGCCGCAGGCGTCCACCGACACGCCCCGGGCGTCGCGGATATCGCCGACCTGCACCCGGGGCGCGGGCGGGCCGGCG
>CAYRCA010000521.1:0-3609 GCA_964422565.1 uncultured Acidobacteriota bacterium
CCGCCGGGCGGCGGCGAGGCTTGCGCCCTGTATGAGTCCCTGCGGTCCGGAGCCAAGGCCGGCCTCGTTTTGTTTACGTCGGGGACATCGGGTGAGCCGAAGGCGGCCGTCCACGACGCGGACCGTTTCCTGGCCAAGTTCCGGCGTCGGAGGCACGATCTGGTCACGCTCGCCTTTCTTCTGCTCGATCAGGTCGGGGGACTGGATACACTCTTCTATGGACTCTCCAATGCGAGCACGCTGGTGCTCATCGACGAGCGTTCCCCGGAGGCGGTTTGCCGTGCGGTGGAAACCCACGGCGTGGAGGTGTTGCCGGTGACTCCCAGTTTCCTGGCCCTCCTCGCGGCCGGGGAATGTCACCGAGAGTTCCGCATGGACTCGCTGAAGTACGTCACCTATGGGGCCGAGGTGATGCCCGAGGTGATTCTCCGCAAATGCGGCGAAATGTTCCCCCGGGCCAGGATAGTCCAGAAGTACGGGGCGACCGAGTTCGGGACTATGCGGTCTGAGTCGGAGAATTCGGGTTCGGTGTGGGTCAGGATCGGAGGAGAGGGCTACGAGACGCGGATTGTGGATGGGATGCTGCAGGTGAGAGCCGAGTCGAGAATGCTGGGATATCTGAACGCGCCCAGTCCGTTCACCGAGGACGGCTGGCTTTCCACCGGAGACCGGGTCGAAGCGCGGGGCGATTTGATCCGCTTTTTGGGAAGGGCTTCCGAGATGATCAACGTGGGCGGTCGGAAGGTCGACCCCGTCGAAGTGGAGAATGTCATTCGGGACTTGGACGGGGTCCTGGACGTGCATGTCTACGGCGAGAGGAGTCTTCTGCTGGGCGGCATCGTCTGCGCCAGAGTTCGAGCGCGGCCCGGGCTGGACCGGGAGGCGTTGGGGAGGCGGTTGAAGGATCGCTGCCGCGTTCTGCTGGAGCCTCACCAGGTCCCGGTCAAGGTGGATTGGACCGAGACACCGCTCTCGTTGCCTCTCCGGAAGAAGGTCCGAGGCAAGCCTTCAGGGCGGTGCTGACGGCCGAACCCGGGAAAGGGCCAGTCGTATCTCAACCCGCGTCCGGGGAGCGGTTCGAAGACAGGCTTCCAGCCTTTCAGGCCGGATTTCGGTGGGGCTTCCTTCCCGGCCCGCGCGCAACCCGCTGGCGACAGATCTCGCGCGCGTGTTGGCCCACGACGGGGGGGAGTTCGCAGATGCGCCGTACTCGAGGCCCAGAGCCGAATCAGGGGCTTGGTTCGAGGGGATGCTTGCGAAAATACTCAAGCGTTGAGGCGAGGCCTTCCCTCAGCCGCAATCGCGGCGTCCAACCCAAGACCTCGCGAGCGCGCTCGGCGTTCAGGAAAATCCTATAGACCTCGCCCTGTTTGGCGGGGCCGTGTTGCGCCGGTTCCCGATAGTCGGCAAGGTCGGCGAGCGTTGAAAAGACGGTGTTCACGGAAGTGCCGACACCGCTCCCGATATTCAGGATCTTTCCGTCCCCCCGATCGAGGGCCGCCAGGTTCGCGAGAGCCACGTCGGAAACGTGTACAAAATCCCGCTCCTGATCGCCCGAGCCGTTGATCACCGGACGGACGCCGCGAAGCATCTGACCGACAAAGATGGCGACAACCCCGGCCTCGCCAAAGGGATCCTGCCGGGGGCCGAACACGTTCGGGTAGCGGAGCGCGGTAAAGGCAATGCCGTGGCTGCGACGATAGATCTCCAGGTAATGCTCGACGTGATGCTTGCTCGCGCCGTAGGGGTCCAACGGGTTGATGGGGTGGTCCTCTGAAACCGGCAGGCTCTCCGGATCGCCGTACACCGCACCTCCGGTCGAAGCGTAGATGATCTTCCTTACCCCGGACTCGCGGCAACACTCCAGGACGTTGACCGAGCCGACGATATTGACATCGGCATACAGCAACGGCCTTTCGAAAGATTCCCTGACGTCCGCCCGCGCGGCCTGATGGCTCACGACTTCCGGCTTCTCCTCGCTGAACACCTGCGACAGTCTTGCATCCCTGATGTCGACCTGATGGAACCGCACGTTCTCGGGAAGGTTCCGACGGAAGCCCGAGGAGAGGTCGTCGACAACGGAGACCTCGTGTCCGGCGGAGAGATAGGTGTCCACGACATGGGATCCGATGAAGCCGGCGCCCCCGGTGACCAGAATCTTCATTGGCAAACGTCCTTTCCGTGTGTCCCCAACCGGTTCACCTGCAAGAATCAAGAACCCGTTGGCGCCGTGTCTCCGGGTGGAAGCGCGGCTCGCACGGCGTCGAGGCGGACATTATCCCGCCGTTCGCGGGAACAATACAACGGATGTCCGATACAACAGCAGGTCTCGGCATGTCGGGAACTTGGTCTCGAATTCGTATGGCCCCGCTCATTGGCCACTCACTCCCGAAACAAACCGGCACACGGCAGTCGGCAAGCAAGCGGTTAGCAAGCGGCAGGCGGCGAGTGCTCAGGCTGTCTGGTCACCGCTCATTTCCCTCCCATCGAGTGAGTCCGGGTCCATGGCCATTCGCTCCCCGCTCCTCGTTACTCATCCGCGCGAGTAGTGCCGATCCGAAAGTCCGCGCAGCCGCGCGGCAGCCGTCTCGGGAGTGAAGTCCCGTTGGGGAGTCCCCAGCATCTCGAATCCGACCATGTACTTCCGGATTGAAGCCGAACGCAGCGCGGGCGGATAGAAGTGGGCGTGCAGGTGCCATCCCGAGTGGCCGTCGGCGTTCGGCGCCTGGTGAAAACCCATGCAATAGGGGAGGGAACTCTGAAAGAGGTTGTCGTAACGGGTGGTCAGACGGTTCAGGCACTCGGCGAGATCGTGAATCTGAGCCTCGGTCATCTCGCCGAATCCGGCGACGTGACTCTTGGGGAGCAGCAGGGTCTCGTAGGGCCAGACCGCCCAAAAGGGCGCCAGGACGATGTGCTCGGTGGTTTCCAGCACGATCCTTTCCCCCGATCGCCGCTCCTGCTCCAGATACCGGCAAAGCAGGCAGGCGCCGCGACGCTCGAGGTACGCGCGCTGGTGGCGGTGCTCCTTCTCCACCTCGTCCGGGAGCGTCTCGGTCGCCCAGAGTTGGCAATGGGGATGAGGATTACTGCAGCCCATCATGGCGCCCCTGTTCTCGAAGATCTGGACATAGCGGACCCACGGGATGGAGCTCAGTCCGTTCGACTGACGTACCCACGCTTGGACGACCTCCGAAACGCCGTCGGCATCCATCAGAGGCAGCGTGAGATCGTGCCGCGGTGTGAAGCAGAGCACGCGGCAAAGACCCCGTTCGCCGCAGGCCTCGAAGAGATCGTTCCCGGAAAACTCCCCGGGTGCCGGGTCAGGTCGAAGGCCCGGGAAGTCGTTGTCGAAAACGAACGTGCCCGGGTAGTTCGGGTTCACCGAACCGTCTGCCCGGGAGTTTCCGGGGCACAGATAGCACGTGGGGTCGTAGCGGGGAAGGTTCTGGGGCTCCGGGGCCAGGGTCTGTCCCCTCCAGGGACGATCCAGACGACGGGGCGAAACGATAACCCACTGCCCGGTCAAGGGATTCCGTCGCCTGTGAGGGTGTAATTGCAGGTCGAACGAGTTCATGGCGCGATTTCAGGAGACTTGGGGCCGCCACG
>CAYRCA010000522.1:0-3602 GCA_964422565.1 uncultured Acidobacteriota bacterium
GCGCTGGCTCGATACCGCCGTCCGATCTGGTTTATGGTGCAGCGGCGCTTGCTCTCCGGGAATGGGACTCATCTGGCGCGGGGGTACTACGGCGAGCTTCTCGAGATCCTGGCCCGACGGGGATTCTCGAAGCGAGCCTCGGAGACACCTCTCGAATTCTGCGGTCGGGTGGCGGCGGAGCTGGGATCGGACCTGCCGGTCGAGGTGACGCAAACGTACTACAGGGCGCGATTCGGCGGCCACGTCGTAGAAGAGTCCGAGTTGGATCGGGTCAACCAAGCTCTGAGTCAACTTCGCGCGCTGTGAAGCCCGAGTTTCTGGACAGGGACAAGATTGTCGGAGAATCCCTTCATTGGAGGGGCGAACCACGAAGGGTCATCGTGTTGATCCCGTCGAAGAACGGGAGGCTCCCGCCCGAGAAAGCCGCCCGGAGACTATAATGAAGTCTTCATATGGCTAAGATCGGGTTTGTCAGCCTCGGGTGCGCCAAGAATCTGGTGGACACGGAGGTGATGCTGGGAATGCTCGTCAGGGGAGGTCACCAGATCACTCCGGTCCAGCGGGAGGCGGAGATCATCGTGGTCAACACCTGCGGCTTTATCGATCCCGCGAAGGAGGAGTCGGTCAACACCATCCTGGAGATGGCGGGCCACAAGGAGGACGGAAACTGCCGCCGCCTGATCGTCGCCGGTTGCCTGGTCGAGCGGTATCGAGACCAGATCCTCCGCGAGATTCCGGAGGTGGACGCGGTCGTTGGGACCGGTGAGATTCCACGCATCCTCGAGGCCTGTTCGTCGGATGCGGTCCCGCCCGTTTACGATTCGAGAGAGCTGTTCCTCTACTCGGATGAAGATCCCAGGATTCTCACGACCCCCTCTTACTGGGCCTACATCAAGATCGCCGAGGGCTGCGACCACCCCTGTACCTTCTGTGTGATCCCCCGGATGCGAGGACGATTTCGGAGCCGCCCGCTGGATTCTGTGGTCCGGGAGGCGGAAGTCCTGGCCCGGCGGGGTGTGCGGGAGGTCAACCTGGTGGCCCAGGATTCGACGATGTACGGCTGGGATTGGGGGAATCGGCGCGGGCTGGCCGAACTGCTGCGCCGGCTGGGCCAGATCGAGGAACTCGCCTGGATTCGCTTTCTCTATGCCTATCCCAACAGCATCTACGACGAGCTCTTGGACGCGATTGCGGAGACGCCCAAGGTCTGCAAGTATATCGCCATGCCGATGCAGAGCGCTTCCCGCCAAGTGTTGAAGCGTATGAAGCGGGGGGGGAATCGAGAGGCGCTGGCGCGTCTGATCGAGCGGATCCGGCGCCGGATTCCGGACATCGCGATTCGCACGACCATGATCGTGGGATTTCCGGGCGAGACCGAGGAGGACTTCCGCGAGTTGACCGATTTCGTAAAAGAGGTGGAGTTCGACCGGCTGGGCGCCTTCACCTATTCCGATGAGGAGCACGCGGCGTCGTTCCGCCTGGACGGGAAGGTCCCCCAGTCCGTGAAGCGGGAGCGGTTGGATCGGCTGATGGGAACCCAGGCCCGGATCGCCGCGAGAAGGAACGGAAGTCTCGTCGGTCGAACGTTTCCAGTTCTGGTTGACGGTCCCTCGGATGAGAGCGACCTGCTGTGGCAGGGTCGCCTTCCGAGTCAAGCCCCCGAAATCGACGGGGTAGTCTATTTGAATGATGGAGTGACGGAGGACATTCGACCCGGGGAGGTTCTCCCGGTTCGGATCACGGAGGCCCACCGGCACGACTTGGTGGGCGCGATTCAGATTTGATGGGCGACAGGCGACTCCGCTGCCGACACTGCGATCGTGCGATTGGGCGCGACAACCCCCACCTGCCCTTTTGCGGTGAGCGGTGTCGTCTGTTGGATCTGGGACGATGGATAGATGGAGCTTTCCGGATCGCTGGGGAAAAGACTTCCAAGGCTGAGGGAGAGGGAGACCGGTAAGCCCGTCGTTTCCCAGCTCTTGGCGACCGTTTTCGGGCTCGGATACCTGCCGCTGGCGCCGGGCACGTGGGCGTCGCTTGTCGCCACGGCCGTCTGGTACGGCGTGTACCAGTTCGGCGGTGGAGCGGCTTGGCTGATTCACCTCGGGGCCTTGGGCGTTCTTCTACCCCTCGCCGTGATTGTGGCGCACCGGGCCGCCCGCGCCATGGGTGAACGGGACCCCTCGGCCATCGTCATCGACGAAATCGTGGGCCAGTCCCTGCCGTTCCTGTTCGTGCCCGGCGGTCCGATCTGGGCCTTGGCCGCCTTCGGACTCTTTCGGTTCTTCGACATTCTGAAGCCGCCGCCCGTCCGGCAGTGCGAGCGGTTCCCCGGCGGCTTCGGGATTGTTCTGGACGACTGCGCCGCCGGTGTTTACGCCGGGCTGACACTCTGGCTGATCCATGCTGCAATCTGAGATCATCGCGGTCGGCTCGGAGCTACTCTCCTTCGGGCGGGCGGAGACCAACTCGCTGTTTCTCGCCTCCCAGTTGATTCCCCTTGGGTTCCGCGTGCCGCGGAAGTTCGCCGTTGCCGACGCCGAGACGGAGATCGTGGAGGTCCTGGCTCTTGCGCTGCGGCGGAGCGACGTTGTGCTGGTCACCGGGGGTTTGGGCCCGACCAACGACGACATCACGCGCGAGGTCGCGGCCGGCTTCCTGGGACTCTCCCTGAAGGAGGACGCCGAACTCTTGCGACAACTGCGGGAGCGCTACGAACGGTTCGGCCTGAAGATGACCGAGAACAACCGTAAACAGGCGGCGGTTCCCCATACGGCCGAAGTCCTTCCGAACGGACTGGGAAGCGCTCCGGGACTTCTGCTGACCCTGGGCGGGAAGCTTCTCTTCCTCCTTCCGGGACCTCCGCGAGAACTGCACCCCATGGTCCGGGGCCAGGTGGTCCCGTTGCTGAGGCGTCGGCTGAGGCTGGAGGAGACCGTCCTTCGACGGCTTAAGGTGGGTGGCGAGGCCGAATCGCGGGTGGACCAGCGCATTGGCGACATCTACAAGACCTATTCCGAGGTGGAGACAACGATTCTCTCGTCCCCGGGTATCATCAGCCTCTACTTCGTGTGGAGAGGAGGTCCCGACCGGACCCAGGCGGACGCCGTGCTGGACGAACTGGTCGGGCGGATCAGGGACAAGCTGGGCAAGGCGGTCTTCAGTGACCGCGAGGAGACTCTCCCGGAGGCGCTGGGTGACCTGCTTCGGCGATCCGGAAAGACGCTGGCCACAGCCGAGTCCTGCACCGGCGGACTGATCGGGGGGATGTTGACCGAAGCTCCCGGCAGTTCGGACTACTACCTCGGAGGCGTTGTGGTCTACAGCGATCGAGCCAAAGTGGAACTGCTTGGCGTGGCGAGGCGTTCCATCGAGGAAGCGGGGGCCGTCAGCGCGGAGGTTGCCGAGCAGCTGGCGGTCGGCGCGCGCGACCGATTCGGCGCCTCCATCGGGCTCTCGGTGACGGGGATCGCGGGTCCGGGCGGAGGCACCGCGACGAAACCCGTCGGCACGGTCTTCGTCGGGCTTGCTTCGGAACGGGAGACCCGGACGCGCCGCGCGTGGCAAAGGTCATTGCGGCTGTCTCACTCACGCTCTGGTTC
>CAYRCA010000523.1:0-3594 GCA_964422565.1 uncultured Acidobacteriota bacterium
CCGCATCACGGTCACCGCGGCCAACGACTTCTTCAACAGCCGTGTCGGGATCGACCGCCCGACCCTGATTCGAAACCTTTACCGCGGTTCGATCGCCGGCCCCCTCGTCCGCGACAAGGCCTTTATCTTCTTCAACTACGAGGGGCGCAAGGACCGCAGCGAAGAGAGCGTGCTGCGGACGGTGCCCCTCGCGCACGTCGGCCAGGGGATCCTCCGCTACACCAACGTCGCCGGCGAGCAGATCGCGCTTGGACCCGACGATTTCGCCGCCCTCTACCCGGCAACGGGCGGAGTCAACCCCGCCGGCCTCGCGGCCCTTTCGGCGGCGGCCGCTCGGTATCCCGCCAACGATACCGGGTCGGGCGACGCCGTGAACACCGGAGGCTTTCGCTTCAACGCCTCCACTCCCCTCGACTGGAACACCTTCATCACCCGCTTCGACCTGAACCTCTCAGACACGCAGTCGCTGTATGTCCGGGGCAACTACCAGTGGGACCAGGAGACCTTGGCGCCCTTATCTACGGCTTTAGGAGGGTGGCCCGACACGCCGGCCCGGACATTCTGGAATCATCCCGCGGGGGTTGCCGTGGGACACACCTGGATGATGAAACCCACCCTCGTCAACACCTTCCGCTACGGCCTCACCCGCCAGGCGTTTTCGAACCAGGGCGACTCGGCGGAAAACTCCGTTTCATTCCGGTTCTACTTCTCGCCCCGCCAGTTCGCGCGCACCCTGTCCCGGACCACGCCGCTGCACAACGTCACCAACGACACATCGTGGATCCGAGGCAACCACACCTTTCAGTTCGGCACCAACATCCGCCTGATCGATAACAACCGGGATTCCTTTGCCAATTCTTACGACAGCGCCGTCATGAACGACTCCTTCTACGCCGGGTCGGGCGCCGCCCCGGACGGGCCGGTCGTCGGAACCGATCTGATGTACGGCTCCGGTCAGCAGCAGATTTTCCGGTCGGGCGTGACGGCCATCCTCGGCCGCTACACCCAGTACTCCGGAAACTACAACTTTGGTGCCGACGGCGGCCTGTTGGCCGCGGGAGTGCCCAACCGCCGGCAGTTCGCCACCGAGGAGTATGAGTTCTACTTCGAGGACACCTGGCAGGCGACTTCGCGGTTGACCCTGAACCTGGGTTTGCGCTGGGGCGTCAATACGCCCGTTCACGAAACCAGCGGTTTCCAAGCGCAGCCCGTCGTGGGCTTTGGCGACTACTTCGATCTCCGCCGGAAGAGCGCCCTGCAGGGTGTGCCCTTCAACGAACCCGTGATCGTGGACGTGGCCGGTCCCTTCCACGGAAGGCCCGGATTCTACAAGCAGGAGTGGGGGAATGTATCGCCCCGCGCCTCCTTCGCCTACTCGCCCGCCTTCGAGACTCCTCTGTTGCGGAGCATCTTCGGCGAGAGCGGGCAGTCGGTCATCCGGGGTGGCTTCGCCGTCATGTACGACCGTGTGGGAAGCGCCCTGGCGGTTTCCTTCGATTTGAACAACACGCTGGGGTTCGCCTCCACGGAGACCATCTCGGCCAACACCTACAACGTCACGACCAACGTGGGGCCCCTGTTCACCGGTTTCGACCAGAACGTCCGGGCCCTTCCCGGATTGACCGTTCCCGACCGGCTCAATTTTCCGCTGCAACACCCAATGGACGGCAGACGGAGGATCGAGGCCTCCCTGGACAACACCATCACCACGCCGATCAACTACAACTGGAACCTCTCGATCGGGCGGGAGTTGCCCAAAGGCCTTTACCTGGAGGTGTCCTACCTGGGTAGAAAGGCCAACAACCTGCTGGCGTCGCGAGACGTGATGACGCCGAACAACATCGTCGATCCCGCCTCGGGAATCGACTGGTACACGGCGGCCGCCGCGCTTTACGACCACCGGATCAACAACACGCCCATCGATCAGGTCCCGGACATTCCATTCTTCGAGAACCTCTATCCCGACGTACCGTCCAACTGGTGGTGGTCGTGGGACCCCAGTCTCACTTCCACCCAGAACGTCTTCGCGTTCATCGCCCGCGACGGGTGGGACATCCTCGACTGGACGTTCATCCAGGATCAGTTGGACGAGGACCAAGTGGGGATTCTTCCATCCATGTTCTTCCAGCCACAGTATGGCGCCATCACTACCTGGAGCACCGTCGCCCGATCCAACTACAACGCTATGACGGTAACCCTTCGCGAGCGGATGCGTGACCTGACCTTCGACCTCAACTACACTTGGTCCAAGTCGATGGACATCGCCTCCGGAAGGCAGAACGAGGGCTTGTACTCGTACGCGGCCATCATCATCAACCCCTTCCGTCCCGACGATTCCTATTCCGTCTCCGATTTCGACACCCAGCACATCGTTAACTCGAACTGGCTGTGGAAGCTACCCTTCGGTCGTGGTCAGCGCTGGGGAGGCGACGCCCCCGGAGCGGCCGACGCCGTTCTCGGCGGATGGTCGCTGGGCGGAGTCTTCCGCTGGAACTCCGGACTGCCCCAGATGAGCCCGATCGAGGGAGGGAGATGGTCCACCAACTGGAACTTGCAGAGCTACCTGACCCGTCTGCGGGACCCCAACTCCGGTCCCACCAAGAGCGGCGATCACCCCAATTTCTTCCCGGATTCCACGTTTGCCTATCAGAGCTACCGTGACGCCATCGCGGGAGAGACGGGAGACCGGAACGTCCTGCGCAACCTGAGTTTCTTCGCCATCGATTTCGGTCTCCACAAGAGTTTTCGGATGCCCTTCAACGAGGACCACCAGCTGACCTTCCGCTGGGAGGTCTTCAACGCCACGAACACCCAGAGGTTGGGGCCGCCGACCCTGGGACGCGCTTCGTGGGGAGCGGCGCCCGATCCTCAAATCGGAACCCCGGCCCCCAACTTCGGTCAGATCGACCAGATCCAGGGCATCCCGCGGGTGATGCAGTTCGGTTTGCGGTACCAGTTCTAGCGTTTCGACCCGGAACATAGCCGCGTATTCAAGAGCGGCCCGGGAGGCGGACTCCCGGGCCGTTTTTTTTGGGGGGATCGCGTCGAGACGTGTCGCATCCGACGGATCGGTCCGATCGGTCGGATCCGTCGGATCGGCCGGACTCGGAACTGCGGGATGACCTGTCTTCCACCGGTCGGGCCCGACAGGCAGGGATGCCTGTCTTCCGCTCAGGGCGCCGACAGGCAGGGATGCCTCTCCTACGCTCAGGGGCCCGACAGGCAGGGATGCCTGTGCTCCGCTCAGGGCCGCCCCGACAGGCAGGGATGCCTGTCTTCCGCTCAGGGGCCGGACTCCTCCGCGCGGCGGGAGGCGGCCTCGAGATTGACCTGGAACTCCAACCGATCCGGTTCGAGACTCACGGCCGCCCCGTACTCCTGGCGCGCCTTCTCGAACTCCCCGAGAGCAAAGTGGATATTCCCCAGCAAATTGCGCAGCTCGGCAAACCCGGGCTGGCGGTCCTTCGCTCCCTCAGCCCACTCGCGGGCCGCCTCCAGCTCGCCCCTCTGGTGGAAATACTGGGCTCGAAGATAGCTCGTTTCGAAGGCTTCCGAGTCCAGCTCCTCAAGCCGGACGAGGTCTTCAACCCCGCT
>CAYRCA010000524.1:0-3594 GCA_964422565.1 uncultured Acidobacteriota bacterium
GGCTACCCCGCGCGGGCGACCAGCCGGCGGATGTTCTCCTCGGGGGTGTCGGGCGGCAGGGCGCAACCCGCGTTCAGTACGAGCCTCGGGCAATCCGCGTATACCGCCAGCAGATTATCCACGCCGCTCTCGACGAGCTCCGGCGGGCCCTTCAGCAGCACCCCCACCGGATCGATGTTTCCGAAGAGCGTCATGCGGTCGCCGCAAACCCGGCGAACCGCCCGCGCGTCGGTCTTGTAGTCCAGTTCAATGGCGTCGGCTCCGGTTTCCGCCATGTCGGGAAGAATTCGGGTGGTGTCGCCGCAAATGTGGATCAGATAGGGGAGTCCGAGTCGGTGGGATTCGTCGGCGAGCCGCTTCTCGTAAGGCAAGGCGAACCTGCGGTACATGGCCGGGGAAATCATGGACGGACCGGCCGGGCTGTCGCCGTTCGAGAGCATGTCGACGCCCGCGCCGGCGACCAGCCGCAGAAACTGAACGCAGGCCTCGGCGCAGTATTCCAGAAGCAGGAACGCGTCTTTGCCTCTCGGGACCAGGTCCATCATCCACTCCGCGGGAGAGCGGATCATGCTCGCAAGGGAGAACGGCGCCTGGTCGCAGTTGCCCCGGACGAATTTCGCGTCGCCGAAGTGGGCCTTCACCAGGCGGCAGGTTTCCACCCAGACGGCGATTCGCTCGTCTCCGGCGATGTCGGGCGGCTCGAGGTCCGCCGCCCGGTCGAGGCTCGCAAGGCGCGGCCGCACGGCGCGGGCCGGCTCGTCTTCCGGAAAATCGACGCCGACGCCCAAGGCGCCCGCGATCGTCGCGGTGTCGAAATCGACCAGAACTCCGTCGAGGTCGTACTTCTCGGCGGCGTCGACGAGGGCGCGGGCCGCTTTCTCCGGACTCTCCCGGAACCGCTTCATGGTCAGGCCGGCATCGCGCGCCGCCGTCATGAAGTTGTGGAGCATGACGGGACGGCGGTCCGCCCATCGGCCTTCCAGCGCTGCCAACATTCTTTCGCGTCCGGGCATGGTCAACAGCTTGGCTCCGACTTGGTTCGGCTCCTTCCGAGCTTCCGGTCGCATCCGGATGCCGCGGGCCCGGCCCGATCTACCCCAAGATCCGGCGAAGGACCGATTCAAAGGCGTCGGCCTGGCGCATGAATCCCAGGTCGGACGGATGCGAACCGTCGGTGGCGCCCTCGGAGTCGTCGCCCAGGAGCCGATCGCCCTCGAGATAGTGGAGTCCGGATACCCCTTCGCGAACCAGCCGGTCGAAGGTTTCTCGCAGTTGCAGTCGCCTGAGCCGGTGACCTTCGAGGACGGCTTGCCTAATCCAGGCGTTGGTGAAGGTGCGGTCCTCCACAAGAAGAATGGGGGTCGTCTCCCGGACGGCGCGTAACTGCCGGACCAATGGCTCGGCCCGCTCCGCCACCTGCTCGGGAGTCATGTTGGGAAGGCAGTCGATGACGTAGACGGCGGGATCCAGTTCGCAGAGCAGTGCCCCGACTTCGGGTTCCATCCTTCCGTTGCCCGAGAAGCCCAGGTTGATCACCGGCAAATCGAAGCGCCTCCCCAAGATCGCAGGATGAGGCATCCCGGGGCGCGAGGCGCAGGCCCCATGGGTGATCGAAGTGCCGTAAAAGAGGAAGGGCTTTGCGGCGCGGGGAACGATCGGTTGAAAGCGGGCGTCCCTGGGGACTCCAATCTCCAGCGAATCCACCCCGTTGTACAGAGGAAGGTAGAGACGATACGAGCGGTTTCCCGCGTCAAGGCTCTCGGTCAGCTTCGTCGTGACTTCCCGCGACTCCGGCCGCGCCACGGCCACCCATCGCCAGACGCCGCTCGGATCCCGACCATACAGATCCACGCCGCTGACGCCGGTGGCCGGCATGTGCGGCATGGCGATCCGGTCGCGAAAGAGTCGGTATCGGACATGGATTTCGGGCGCGTCGGTCTGGAACGACGTCAACATGCCGGCGCTGTCGCGGCTCAGGTTCCAGACCGGTTCGCGGACGACGCCCTCGGCCTTGGCGGGCAGCCGGTCGTAGTAACGCCCCAACTGCTCGGTCGACCAGCCCCTGCCTTCCACTCCCCAGTCGCGGACGTCGTTCCAGACCACCTCCGTGGACTCCGTCTGGGTCTGTGCCCCCAAAACACTCACCCTCAACCCGAGCACCAGCGTTCCGGCGGGAGCGGCCCGCATGAAACCCCGACGCGTCATCTTCATGATGGCTCCCCTTTCCTTGCCCCCTTACCCCCGCAAAGGGCGTTAAGGACTGTCCCCATCTTACAGCCTGACGAACAAGATCCGCTTGATTCGGATGGTGTCATGTTGTGAGGCCCGAAGAAAGGCAAGCCCCGAGAGCGACCGGAATCATCGCGCACCGTTTCGCCCCCGTTTCGAACCGCCCGCCCGCCCTATTCGTATATGGAATGGCGGGCGTTGGTGTGGGACTGCGCGGTCCGCCGGAGGAGGCTTGCCATGAGCGGATGGTTGGGATGGATTCTCCAGCTCCGAGGTAACATCCTCGCCCCGGTCGAATCTTTCATCGAAGTCACGCGCTTGCATAGTCTATTGGCCTGGCTCTTGGCTTCGTCGAACTCGAATTCCAAGGTGACGGCGCCCCCGACCGCTTGATTCGGTATAATTTGTATAATTTGTATACCTTTTTGCTGTACTTGCCAAGACGGCGATTTGCGAACTCTCCCGCTGTCCGCATTTCCTGGAAAGCGGTTTGTTTTCGCTTTCCGGTATCATTGATGATCCTTCTTACTTCTTCTTATTTCTTCGGTTGGGTGAGCGAATGAGAACTCGGATGGCGTGCGTGGCGGGCTCGCTTCTTTTGGGTTGGGCCATCGTGGGAGGTTGCGGTTGTGTCTCTTCGGCATGGTCCGCGGAGGACGAGCTCTTTCCGGTCGTTCGCGACGGAAAGTGGGGATTCATCGATCGTTCGGGCGAGTTGCGCATCCCCTGCGATTACGACTCGGCCCAGGGTTTCTCGCAGGGCCTCGCCGCCGTCAACCGGGGCGCCGAGTTCGGGGTGGGAGGCGCGTGGGGCTTTATCGATCCCGGGGGACGCGAGGTCGTACCGCCGCGATACGACGCCGTCCTGCCGTTCTCGGAGGGGCTGGCGGCGGTGGCGGTGGCCGGCGAAGAATCCACCGACTGGGGCTACATCGACCCGTCGGGCGAGACTGTGATCGCACCGCGCTTCATGCTGGCGGGGCGGTTCAGCGAGAGCCTCGCGGTGGTCACCGATCGGGAGGGTTTCAAGACCGGTTTTATCGATCGATCCGGGGCTTGGGCGATTCAGCCCGGATTTGAGGCGGCCTCGTACTTTTCCGACGGGTTGGCGGCGGCCGGAGTCCGGGTGGACGACGACGGTGCGGTCGTCTGGGGGTACATCGACAAGTCCGGCGCGTGGGTCGTCCAGCCGATCTACGAAATGACGAACGGCTTCAGCGACGGACTGGGACGTGTCGTCGACCGGGATCGGGTTGGCTTTGTCGACGCCCGAGGGAGGTTTGTTATCGACCCGGTCTACGAGGTCGCCAACGATTTTTCCGAAGGGCTGGCCGTTCGCGTTCGTCCAGCGGGGGCCAACCGGGC
>CAYRCA010000525.1:0-3583 GCA_964422565.1 uncultured Acidobacteriota bacterium
CGATTCAGAGATCCGTTCTGTGTAAACCCCATGGGCACAATGTCTTCTATGCCGTCTCTGAGGAGTTCGGGTGGCCCTTGGGCTTTCCCGCGGGAGAACGGGAGGTACATGTCCAGAGATCCCGTCCCGCCCGAAGGTCGCGCCGCGCCGTGCGTTTCACGCCCGGAAGCATTCATGCCAACGGGCCGAGAGCGGACCGCGCCCGCCAAGCATACGTCGTCCTCGTTCCTTATTCCGCGGCCTGAGGGTGGGGCATGTGGGAGTCGTTTAGAGCGATCCCCGTGGGGCGATCCATTCCGCCGGCTGGCCGGTGATCTCGGCGATCCGGTCGTAGTCCTCGTCGTAGTGCCAAAGGATCGCCTCCGCCGTCTCGGCGCAGGCGGCGACGATCAAGTCGGGGATCTTCACGCTGCGATGGTGCAGTCCGCCGCGCCGGGCGAGCCGCCGCTGAACAGCGAGGGCGCGCTTGAATTGCTCCGCTCCGCAGGGCAGCTGATGAAGGGCGAGGAGCTCCCCGCTCAGCCTCTCGTAGTCGTCTGTGCCGCGCGCCGAGTAGAGGATCTCCAGACGGACCTGCGCGCAGGTGGCGACTTGGTCGGTCGCCAGCCGGGCTTCCCACGCCGCCGCGACCTCGATATGGGTGGCGCGGTGCCAGGCGCTGGTGTCCGCCAGGTAGATCTTCATCGCTTCCAGAACCGGCTTTCTTCGAGTACCCGGTCGCCGCGGTCGATTCCTTCTCCGGAACGGATTCTCTCGGCCAGGCGCCGGCGCAGATCCGCGCGGATGACCGATTCGAGCGCCCGGTCGATCGTCTCCTTGATCCCCGAAGTGCCCAGAACCCTCTGGGCCTCAGCCAGCCGTGCCTCGTCGATCTCAAGTGATGTGCGTCGCACGGTGTGATTTTAGCATAGTATTGAGCGCGTCATCAGCACTATCGGAGCCTTGCGGATTATGCCAAGTCCCATCCGTCCCCTTGAGTGCCCGATATAAAAACGCCGAGTGCGCCGGGCCTTAGGATAGAGGGCACCAAACCCGACGGAAACCGAAGCCTTCGAAGTCGCCGACGTTGGCGGTCGCGAACTCGTGAACGCCCTGTCGCAGCAGACTGAGGGCGAGGCGTGCGTCGTAGATGCGTCGGCGGGCGAACCGCGGTTTCGCCGCCGCCTCCCAAAGGGCGGCGTGGAGGTTGGGACTGTCGGCTGGAAACCCTTCCAGTCGCCAGCGGGGATGGGTACGGTATGCCGTGACCACCTTCACCGCCTCGGACGCCGACAGGGGTCGCTCCAGGACGGTGGGATTGCGGAGCAGCGTGTACAACTCCACCAGCACGAGTTCGGAAATCACAATGTCTTCCCGATCCTGTAGATCGGCCAGGAACGCCGCCGCCTCCCGATGCCACGGAGCCGAGGCGTTGATTGCGTAAAGGAGGAGATTGGAGTCGACCGAAGTCATGTCCCGTTCCCTCTACCGGCCCCGACGGTCATCCGCTCCTGGTCCAAGACGGCCGCCTCCCTGACTCTCCGGTGGTCGAGGCCCTTCCATCCGAGGCGCCGCGGCTGTGGAGGGCTCCATTCTCCACGCCCCTCCGGTAGCGGGGGGTAAAGACGGACGACAGACTCCAGGCCGCGACGGACCACTTCGGCCAAGGAGATCTCCCGCTCGCGGGCGATTCTCTTCGCCTCCCGGTAGAGGTGGTCGGGAATCTGTACCTGTGTTTTAACCATGATGGCAAATTACCATCATCGCTGATCCGGCGTCAACGAGACGACATCGAAACATCGAAACGTATACGCAAGGGTTGCTGGAGATCGCGCGGGTACAACACCTGGTAAGGTCTGCGGCGCTATGATACCATAGTCATGACCATGGTCATATCGAGGAATCCACCGTGAGAACTATCAAAGCGTCGGAGTTCAAGGCGAAGTGCCTTCAGTTGATGGACGAGGTTGCGGAAACCGGTGAAGGGATCGTCATCACCAAACACGGAAGGCCGGTAACCCGCCTCGAACCCTTTCGCAGCAGGCCCGATTCGCTCTTCGGAAGTCTCGCAGGCTCCGTGGAGATCCTGGGCGACATCGTTGCTCCCGTTGGCGACGATTGGGAGGCGGACCGTTGATCCTGCTCGACACGCATTCTCTGGTTTGGCTCATAGAGGGGGCCCCCGAGCTGGGCGTGCGGACCCGCGCGCTGATCCGGGAGCGGGAAGGCACAGAACAGGTGGGGGTTTCCGCCATCTCTTTTTGGGAGGTGGCCATGCTTGAAGGCAAGGGGAGATTGCGGTTGGCCCAGCCCCCGCTCACCTGGAGGTCGAGGATCCTCGATGTTGGCGTCGTCGAAGTTCCGGTAACCGGCGAAGTGGGGATAACGGCGGCGCAGATCGGAGATTTCCATGGAGACCCCGCCGATAGAATCATTGTGGCGACGGCGGCTCTTCAGCGGGCTGTTCTGGTCACCGCCGATCGGGGCATTTTGGACTGGCGGGGGACCGTTTCGCGACGCAATGCGAGGGAGTGACTCGTTTCCGCCAAGCCTCGGGCCTACTGTGCCGGGCTCGTCCGGGTCGAGTGCATCTCCTCGTCAGGAAGGCAGGTTTCCCCTCGCCAGTGCCGTGCCTGCCCAGCCGGTTCAGGCACCCACGACGTCCAGACCGAACGCCCGAGCCGCACGGGCGAGCTGGACGTCGTGGGTGGCCAGGACGAGGGGGGCCTCAACATGTCGGCTGACCTCGAGCGCCGTAGCCAAGTGAACTGCGTCGAGTGTGCCGAGAACCGTGGGCATTGCCTCAGCAGCCCGCCGAAGGATGCCCTCGCTGAGCGCCAGAACATCTATGGATCGCAACAGCCGCCGAGCCTCCTGGTGAAGGGCGGCGACATCGTCGTCGTCGATCTGATGCATGAGGCGGCACCGATCGATGACGCGTCCCACCTCCACGGGAACCAGACGGCAGGCATAGGCCGTCTTGATGTCGGACCACTCTGTGAGCGTCTCGGATTCTCCAAATAGCTTGCGTAGCAGTACGCTGGAGTCAACGATCGCCTTCACCGCCGGTCGCGATCCTCCCGCAACAGGGCCGTCGTGTCCGTCCCGCGATAGCGCAGGCTGCGGACCTCGAGCTGACCGAGCGGCGGCGCGGCCGGGTCGCGGGGCGAGGCAAGAGGTAGCCGCGGGGGTATGGTTCCGGCGTCGTAGGGAACCAGACGGGCCACGGGGCGTTCCCGGTCGGTAATGACGACCTCCTGGCCGTCCCGCACGGCCCGCATGTATTGGCCCATTTTCGCCTTGATCTGCGAGGCGCCGACTTTGATCATGGATATCAGTGTACACTCATATCCAGTAATATTCAAGAGTTGTCCCGCTCTCACCGCTCTCCCCTCTCGCGATGGCCCGATGGCCTTGACCGCTTCGGTGAAACGCCTTACTCTCGTCAGTACTCCACCTCTCGGTTTTCCGCCGTTTGGCGCCGGGAGTTGGGGGTGGGATGGGAGCGGAGCGGTGATTACGGGTCCAAGTACCGGGTTCGAGGTTGAAGTCCCCCCCCCCCCCCCCCCCCCCCCCCCCCCCCCCCCCCCCCCCCCCCCCCCCC